>NZ_JBEZJL010000050.1:0-80256 GCF_040651755.1 Actinomadura sp. NPDC048394
GGCTCGCCTTCGGCTTCGCCCCCCAGCGGTCAGATAGCGCGCTCGCGTGCGGGCTCAGCTTGTCGCGTTAGGGCGGCTGCGGTCGCTGCGCACGGCTGGGGTAGTTGCGTTAGGGCAGCTGCGGTCGCTGCGCACAGCTGCGGTGGTCGCGTTGGGGCGGCTCGGATTGCTGCGCACGGCTGCGGTGGTCGCGTCAGGGCGGCTGCGGTCGCAGCGCACATCTGGGGTAGTTGCGTTAGGCGGCTGCGGTCGCTGCGTACGGTTGCGGTTCGGTGCGTTGGGGGGGCTGGGGGCTCTTGGGCGCTTCAGGCCTTGGTGGACTCTAGCCAGGTCTTGGTCCACTCGGCGTAGTCGGTGCAGTCGGTCTTCTTGGACTTGCCGCCGCAGACGCGGGTGGGGGCGTGCGCGAACATGATCTTGTCGATGTAGTCGCGGTCGCCGACGTGGAAGGCGCCGCAGAAGCCCGCGCGGAGGCGGTCGCCCGAGCACGCCTGCGGGTTGGCGGGCGCCACCCCCGTCCACTCGGTCACCTGCTGCTGGACGTCCGGGGACGCCGTCCACTGCAGCCACTGGTACATGCAGTTCGGATGCTGGACGCGGGCGCCGATCATCCAGGCGTCCATCCAGCCGGTGAGGCCCTCGGACGGCTCGGCGGCCTGGACGGGCTTGCCCGCGCGGTCCAGCACGTCCACCTGGTAGGGGCCCGCCTCGCCGAGCACGGCCGCTCCCCCGGCGAACGCGCTGATCGCGTCGGCGGGCTGCTCCCAGTACTTCAGCACGTGCGGGCGCTGCCGGGCGAGGACGCGGCCGGCGGCGGCGAGCTGGCGGGGTGACAGCGAGTACGGGTCGCCGATCTTGAGCTTGCGGTCGTGGCCCTTGAGGTAGAGCGCGGCCTCCGCGATCGACAGCGGGCTGTCCCGCACGATCAGCTTGCCGGAGTAGCGGCGGGCCTGCTCGGGGTCGAACAGCGCGGACCAGCTCGCCGGCGGCTGCACCGTCCGGGTGTCGTACATGAGGAGGTTCGCGCCCCAGACGTAGGGGACGCCGTAGTACTTGCCGTCCTGCTTCAGCAGGCCGCGCAGCTTCGGCTCCAGCTTCTTGTAGCCGTCCACGAGGCTGGTGTTGACCGCGGTGACCTGGTCCTCGGCGACGAGGCGGCCGGCGACCTCCGGCGGCGCGGCGACGCCGTCGTAGCGGCGGCCCTTGTCGCGCATGAGGTCGTACATCTCCTGCGGGGTCTTGACCAGCTTCACGCCGACCTTGCAGCCGGTGCGCTCCTGGAAGGGGGTGACCCAGTCCACCCGCGGGTCGGTGGTGCCGCTCTCCACGGAGCCCGGCAGCGCGAGCAGGTTGAGGCTGCCCTCACCGGGGCCGAGGGTGCTCGCCACCTTCGCGACGCCGATCGGCCGGGGGTCCTCGTCGCTGCACGCCCCGAGGCCCGCGGCCGCCACGACCGCGGCCGCCGCCAGCGCCGCCAGCCTCCCGCCGCCCGTCCGCCGGCCGGCCCTCCGCCGCATGTCGCTCCCGATCCCCTCCGCGGCCGTCCCCCGTCGCGGACGGACCCATCGGCGCAGCGTAGCGCCTCCGGCACCGCGGGGCTGTGCCCGCCCCGCCCGGGTCGCCGGCGGGAACGCGGTCCCGCCGCCATTCGCGAGGGTGCGGGGCGCCACCGGCAAGCCATTCGACGGTTTCCGGTGGCCGCTCTTCCGACTCGTGCCGCGAAGCGGGGGTATTACAGAAGATCGCGACTCTGAACGCCCATCCGAACGGCCCGGTCGGCCCGGCTATGCCGGACCATTCATAAAATCATTTTCGGTCCGTATACGGAACGGCACGGCCCCGGGAGGGCGGCGGGTGCCGGTGTCCGCGCCACACGGAGGTTGCTGGAGAGGGATGTGGCGCGGGCTGCCGCCCTTCCCGGGGCCGCGGCGGTGCCGGTGGACGTGGCGAGGTTGGGGAACAGCGGATCACCTTGCAGTGCTGCCTGGCCACGCGATCACCGGCGCCCGGCGCAGCGGCGGCGGTGTGACGCCCTCGAGACGGAGGAGATTCGAGGGACGCCGCGCGCTCTGCCGGGGGTCGCGGGACGGCCGGAGGCCGTCGTCGGGGGAAAGCCTGGGTGCGGTGTGCTTGACCACCTCGATCCGTGCGATGAGCGTCTGCGGGGTGTCGGCCTCGAGGAAGTCGCCGAGGTCGCGTTCGCGGGGCGGGAGCGCCCACCAGTGCCGGGTGAACGGCCCGAACCAGATCGTCCAGCCGGGGAAC
Source organism: Actinomadura sp. NPDC048394 (assembly GCF_040651755.1). Taxonomy (NCBI): domain Bacteria; kingdom Bacillati; phylum Actinomycetota; class Actinomycetes; order Streptosporangiales; family Thermomonosporaceae; genus Actinomadura; species Actinomadura sp. NPDC048394. The sequence goes on from NZ_JBEZJL010000050.1 coordinate 2,266, forward strand.
CGACGGCCGAGCGCGTCGACCTCCGCGGCATGGTCGTCAGCGGTCATAGCGCGGCTCTCCTGCTCGTCCCGTCCCACCGGTCACCGGAACGCCGGATCCCGTTCTGACTCCGGAGCCTGACTTTTAATTTCGCTCCTTTTAATTGACAGTGCGATTGTGTCGCCCGCCACAGAGCGCGTCAATGGGTGGAGCCATTATTCGTCGGCAGGGCCCGGACGAAAATCAACGACGGAAATCCACGGCCGTGGGAAAGTACCGGACACCGGCCCCGGCCTGCCGGTTCGCGCCGGGCGAGGCCGGGGCGGGTCACGGGCCGCAATCCCGCGTTCACCGCGGCGTCACCGGCCGCGGCTAGCGTGGCCGGACCAGCGTTCCGACATCGAGCACCGCGAGGCGGTCCCGCGTGCCGTCAAGGCTTTTTGCGCCATTTAATGCTATCTGGGCGTTTCGTCGGTATCTCCGCCACGCACCGTTCGTTCTCGCGCTCGCGGGCGGTGCCGCGCTGCGCTGGACGGCGGTGCTCGCCTACCCGCACGGCCTGTGGTTCACCGGCGACTCGTACTTCTACGTCGGCTACGCGCTGCGGCCCGCGCCGGCGCCCAGCAAGACGCTCGGGTACTCGTTCGTGCTGCGGCTGCTGGAGCCGCTGCACAGCCTGACCGCCGTCGTGGTCGCCCAGCACCTCATGGGCCTCGCGATCGCAGTGATGGCGTACGCGGTGCTGTGCCGTGCCGGGCTGCCCGCCTGGGCGTCCGCCCTGGTCACGCTGCCCGTGCTGTACGACGCGTACCAGATCGAGCTCGAACATCTGCTGATGTCCGAGACGCTGTTCATGTTCCTGATCGCGGGCGCGCTGACGCTGCTGCTCTGGCGCGTCCGCGACGGGCGGGCCCCGCCGTGGTGGACGGCCCTGGCCGCCGGCCTGCTCCTCGGCTACGCGGTGCTCGTCCGGTCGGCGGGCGCGCCGCTGGTCCCGGTCGTGCTGGTCTGCCTGCTGCTGTGGCGGCGCGGGTGGCGTCCGGCGCTGTCGTTCGGCGCGGCCGCCGCGGTCCCGCTCGTCGCGTACGCGCTGTGGTTCCACGCGGAGCGCGGCACGTACGCGCTCACCACGTCCGACGGCATCTACCTGTGGGGGCGGACGGCCGGGTTCGCGGACTGCGCGAAGATGCGCCCGCCGCCCGATGAGGCGGCCCTGTGCCTGCCCCCGGGGGCCGAGGAGCGGCGCGAGGCGCCGGGCCGCCTGATCTGGCGCGGCGACATCCCGCCCCGGCTGCTCATGTCACCCGTGGTGACCCCGGAGGCGAACAGCACGCTGCGCGACTTCTCCATCCGGGCGATCCTGGCGCAGCCCGGCGACTACCTGCAGGCGGTCGGCGAGGGCGTCGGGCGCGCCTTCAGCCCGCACCGGTACCGCTACCCGAACTCGACGACCGAGCGGCTCTACCACTTCCCCGACCGGCCGCAGCTGTTCCCGAGCGGTGTCGCCTACGCCTCCGGGCCCGGCGCGCCGGGCACCGTGCTCGCGGACGCGATGCGGTACGGCCGGACGGGCGCTCCGAGCGAGGTCGTCCAGCCGTACGCGAACCGCATGATCGGCTACCAGGAACGCTGGTTCCTGCCGGGACCGGCGATCGGCGCCGTGTTCGGGCTCGGCGCCGTCGCCGTCGCGGCGGCCCGCGGGCGGCGCCGCGAGGTCCTGATGGTGTGGGGGACGGCGGCGACGCTGCTGCTGTTCCCCATCGCCAGCGCCGACTTCGACTACCGCTACGTCGTGCCCGCGGTGCCGTTCGCCTGCCTCGCGGTGGGCCTCGGCCTGTCGGCGGTCCGCGCCCGCGCGGCCGGTGCGGAGACCGACCGCGCGGACGCCGATCGCACGGACGCCGACGCCGATCGCTCGGACGCGGAGACGGATCGCGCGGGCGCGGGGGCCGTCAGCCGTTGGTGGGGAACCCGAGGTTCACGCCGCCGTGAGAAGGATCGAGCCAGCGTGCCGTGACGGCCTTGGTGCGCGTGTAGAAGTGCACGCCCTCCATGCCGTGCGCGTGGCTGTCGCCGAACAGCGAGTCCTTCCAGCCGCCGAACGAGTAGTACGCCATCGGCACCGGGATCGGCACGTTGATCCCGACCATGCCGACCTCCACCTCGTTCTGGAAGCGGCGCGCGGCCCCGCCGTCGTTGGTGAAGATCGCGGTGCCGTTGCCGTACGGGTTCGCCGAGATCAGCTCCATGGCCTCCTCGTACGAGCCGGCCCGCACGACCGCGAGCACCGGGCCGAAGATCTCGTCCTTGTAGGCGTCCATCTCCGGGGTGACGTGGTCGAGGACGGTCGGGCCGAGCCAGAAGCCGTCGCCCGCGCCGCCGAGCACCGGCGTCTCGCGGCCGTCGATCGCGAGGGTGGCGCCCTGCGCGACGCCGCTGTCGAGGTAGGAGGCGACCTTGTCGCGGTGCGCCTCGGTGACCAGCGGCCCCATCTCCGACTCGGGGTCGTCGCCGGGGCCGATCTTGAGCTTCGCGACCCGCTCGCGGACCTTCGCCATCAGCTCGTCGCCGACCGGGTCGACGGCCACCACGACGGAGATCGCCATGCAGCGCTCGCCCGCCGAGCCGAAGCCCGCCGACACCGCCGCGTCCGCGGCGAGGTCCAGGTCGGCGTCCGGCAGCACCAGCATGTGGTTCTTCGCGCCGCCGAGCGCCTGCACCCGCTTGCCGTTCGCCGCCGCCGTCTCGTAGATGTACCGCGCGATCGGCGTGGAGCCGACGAAGCTGACGGCCTTCACGTCCGGGTGGTGCAGCAGCCCGTCCACCGCGGCCTTGTCGCCGTGGACGACGTTGAACACCCCGTCCGGCAGGCCCGCCTCGGCCCACAGCTCCGCGATCCGCACCGACGCCGACGGGTCCTTCTCCGACGGCTTGAGCACGAACGTGTTCCCGCACGCGATCGCCACCGGGAACATCCACATCGGCACCATCGCCGGGAAGTTGAACGGGGTGATCCCGGCGACGACGCCGAGCGGCTGCAGGATCGAGTAGGCGTCCACCTTCGTGGACACGTTCTCCGAGAACCCGCCCTTGAGCAGGTGCGGGATGCCGCAGGCGAACTCCACGACCTCCAGGCCGCGCGCGACCTCGCCCGCCGCGTCCGACAGCACCTTGCCGTGCTCGGCGGAGATCAGCGCGGCCAGCTCGTCGCGGTGCGCGGCGACCAGTTCGCGGAACCGGAACAGCACGGACGTCCGCTTGGACAGGGACGCGTCCCGCCAGCCGGGGAACGCGGCCTTCGCGGCGGCGACGGCCGCGTCCACCTCGGCGGCGGACGCGAAGTCGACGTGCCCGGCGACGCGTCCGGTCGCGGGCTCGTAGACGTCGCCGCGCCGGGCGGCGTCCCCGTCGAACGGCTTGCCGCCGATCCAGTGGGTGATGTGCTTGGTCTGGGACTCTGCGTCGGTCATCAGGCGGTCTTTCCGGTCGCGGCCTTCGCGGCGGCGTCCTCGGTCACGGACTCCAGCGAGGCGATCAGGATGCCGAGCCCTTCGAGGGCCTCGGCGTCGGTCAGGGTGAGGGGCGGGGCCATGCGCACCACGTTGCCGTACAGGCCGCCCTTGCCGACCAGCAGCCCCCGCTCGCGGGCCGCCTCCATCAGCGCGGCGGCCAGCGGCGGGCTCGGCTCGCCGGTCTCCGGGTCCGCGAGCTCGATCGCGAACATCAGGCCCTTGCCGCGGACGTCCTTGACGACCGGGAACCGCGCCGACGCCTCCCGCAGGCCCCTGATGATCGTCGTGCCCTGCTTGGCGGCGTTGGCCTGCAGGTCGTGGTCCAGGACGTAGTCGAGGGTGGCGTTCGCCGCCGCCATCGAGATCGGGTTCCCGCCGAATGTGGAGAGCCCGACGGCGTGCAGGGCGTCCATCAGGTCGCCGCGCGCGACGACGCCGCCGACCGCGAACCCGTTCCCGAGGCCCTTGGCGAACGTCATCATGTCGGGCGTCACACCGTGGTTGTCGATGCCCCAGAAGCCCTGGCCGGTCCGTCCCCACGCGGTCTGCACCTCGTCGGAGATGAACAGGATGCCCGCCTCGTCGAGGACCTCCTTGTAGGCGGCGAACAGGCCGTCCGGCGCCATCGTGAAGCCGCCGACGCCCTGGATCGGCTCCGCGATCAGCGCGGCGACGTCGCCGCCGGTCGCGGTCGCGAGGACGTGCCGCAGGTCCTGCACGCACGCGTCGATGTACGCCTCGTCGGACATGCCGGCGAACTGCGGGAGGTGGCGGTCGGCGCCGTGCAGGAAGTGCACGTTCAGCGGCGAGTAGGACAGGTTCGTCCAGGCCCGGTTGCCGGTGATGCCGGTCGCGCCGAACGAGCGGCCGTGGTAGCTCTGCCGCATCGCGAGGACCTGGTCGCTGCGCCGCGCGTACGCCGCCAGCAGCAGCGCCGTCTCGTTGGCCTCGGTGCCGGAGTTGGCGAAGAACACCTTCGCGTCCGGGATGCCGGACAGCCGGGCGATCTTCTCCGCCAGCTCGACCTGGCCGCGCAGCAGGTAGGCGGTGGAGGTGTGCACGACGCCGGTGGCGAGCTGCCGCTCCACCGCCTCCCGCACCTCGGGCACGTCGTACCCGATCATGTTGGTGAGGATGCCCGTGAAGAAGTCGAGGTAGGTCTCGCCCTCGGCGTCGGTCACGCGGTTTCCCTTGCCGCCGACGATCTCGATGGGGTCCTGGTAGTTGAGCGCCATCCAGGACGGCATGACCGCCCTGTGGCGCCGGAGCAGGTTCGCGTGTTCCGACATGGCCCAAGTCTCGTTCCGGCGGAACCGCGGGGCCAGCGGCAGAGTGTCACGACACCGGCCCGCCGGTTGACGGAGTGGAACGCGGCGTCCCCGGACGCCTCCCCCTGCCGCCTACACCCTGTAAACCTCATGGTCATCCCCGTTGACAGCCTGTCGGATATCATCGCGGGCGATGCTGCCCACACTCGACGACGTCCTCCAGCTCGACGCGGTCCGCCGCGGGCAGCCGCGCGTCGTCGCCGGCGCCGACCGAACCGGCAACCTCGTCCGCTGGGTGCACGTCGCCGAGGTCACCGACATCGCGCACCTGCTGCACGGCGGCGAGCTGGTGCTCACCACCGGCATCGCGCTGCCCGACGAGCCGGACCGGCTGCGCGCCTACATCGCCGACCTCGCCGAGGTCGGCGTCAGCGGCCTGATGATCGAGCTCGGCCGGCGGTACGCCAGCCGCCCGCCCGCCGCGCTGGTCGCCGCCGCCGAGGACCTCGGCCTCCCGGTGGTCGTGCTGGCGCACGAGCCGGCGTTCGTCGACATCACCGAGTCCGTGCACGCCCGGATCGTCCAGGAGCAGTTCGCCGAGCTGCGCGCCTCCGAGCAGCTGCACGAGATCTTCACCCAGCTGTCGGTGGAGGGCGCCTCCACCGACGAGGTCGTCCGGCAGGTCGCCGCGATCGGCGGGCACCCGGTCGTGCTGGAGAACCTGTCGCACCGGGTGCTGGCCGCCGACGCCGACGGCCGCGACCCCGCCGAGCTGCTGTCGGCGTGGGAGACCCGCTCGCGCGCCGTCCGGCCGCGGACCCGCACCGGCTACGACACCGCGTCCGGCTGGCTCGTCACCACGGTCGGCGCCCGCGGCGAGGACTGGGGCCGGCTGATCATCGTGCTCGGCTCGCCGCCGTCGCCGCGGGAGACCGTGCTGATCGAGCGGGCCGCGACCACCCTCGCGCTCGGCCGGCTGCTGGACCGGCACGCCGAGAGCGTCGAGCGGCAGGCGCACGGGACGATCATCGCCCGGATCCTCGCGCACGCCTACTCCGACCCGCAGGAGGCCGCCGCCCGCGCCCGCGCGCTCGGCGTGCCGCTGTCCGGTCGGCGGCTGCTCGGCGCGGTGCTGCGGCACCGCGGGTCCGCGCACGCGGCGCGGGGGTCGGCGCCGCCCGTCGGGGAGCTGTCGGCGCTCGCCGAGACGGCGGCCGCCGCCTGCAAGGACGCCCGCCTGCCCGCCCTCGTCGGCGTGCTGGACGAGGGCGGCCCGCAGGCCCGGGTCGGCGTGCTGGCCTCGCTGCCCGCCCGCGCGGACGCCGAGACCGCGCTCACCGACGTCGCCACCCGGATCCGCAAGCAGTCCGGCGGCGACACCGTGATGGCCGCCGGGTCCGTCGTGGAGACGATCCGGGACGTCCGCCGCTCGTTCCTGGAGGCCGAGCAGGTCGCCGACGTCGCCGCCCGCGGCTCCGGCGGCCGGCTGTTCTACCGGCTGCCCGACCTGCGGCTGCGCGGCCTGCTGCACCTGCTGCGCGACGACGCCCGCGTCCAGACGTTCGTCGAGCGGGAACTCGGCCCGCTGCTGGAGTACGACGCGCAGCGCGGCAGCGACCTCACCCGCATCCTGGAGCTGTACCTCGAATCCGGGCGGAACAAGGCCGTCGCGGCGCAGCAGGCCCACCTGTCGCGCCCGGCCTTCTACGAGCGGCTCCGCCGCATCGAGCGGGTCCTCGACGCCGACCTCGACGACGTCGAGTCGTGCGTGTCCTTCCACGTCGCGCTGCTCGCGCTCAGCTCCGTCCGCTGGGAACGCTCCTGACCGGCGCGGGGCGCCGGAGATCGGCGGCGGCCGATCGGCGAACGGGGAGCCCGGGGCTTACTCCGCGTTTACGCTTTCCAGCATGACGGACGCGGCGTTGCATGTTCATCGGTACGGAGATCCATCGGGGGCGCCGCTGGTCGCCCTGCACGGCGTCACGGGGCACGGGGCCCGGTGGCGGCGGACGGCCGAGCGGCACCTCGCGGACCGGTACACCCTCGCGCCCGACCTGCGCGGGCACGGCCGCTCCCCGCACGAGCCGCCGTGGGGCGTCGAGCAGCACGTCGAGGACGTCCTCGCGGTCATGGACGCCGAGGGCCTCGACCAGGCCGACCTCGTCGGGCACTCCTACGGCGGCATGATCGCGGTGCATCTGGCGCGGACCGCGCCGCACCGGGTGCGGCGGCTCGTCCTGCTGGACCCGGCGATCGGCCTCGACCCGGCGGAGGCCGCGCGGAACGCCCGCGGATACATGGCCGCGGTGTCGTTCGCGGACGCCGTCGAGGCGCGGGCGTCGCTGGTGGCGCGCTGGTCCCTGGCGTCCGAGGAGACCGTGAACGACGAGGTCGGCGAGCACCTGGAGCACGGCCCGGACGGGCGCACCCGCTGGCGGTACGAGCCGGCCGCGATCGTGACGGCGTACTCGGAGATGGCGCGCCCGCACGTCCCGCCGCCCGCCGACCTGCCCACCCACCTGGTGATCGCGACGCTCGCCGACCTGGTGCGGCCGGAGTTCGTCGTGGACTGCCGCGCCGCCCTCGGCCCCGGGCTGACGATCAGCGAGATCGAGTCCGGCCACATGCTCTACATCGACCGCCTGGAGGAGACCGGCGCGCTGCTGCGCACATGGCTCGCACCGTGAGCGCACACTCCCTCCACATCCGGCTGGTTTGATCACCGCATGGCAGCGAGCATCGACTACCTCGACCGGGTCGCCGCGACGGACGTGGCCGGCGCCTACAAGCGCCACATGCTGGAGGCCCTCGCCATCGAGCCCGGACACACGGTGCTGGACGTCGGCTGCGGTCCCGGCACCGACCTGGCCGCCCTCGCGTCCGCGGCCGGGCCGTCCGGCACCGTGATCGGCGTCGACCACGACCCGGCCATGGCGGACGAGGCGCGCCGCCGCACCGCGGACCTGCCCCGCGTCCGGGTGGAGCGGGCCGACGCGCACGCCCTCCCCCTGGACGCGGGCGCCGTGGACCGGGCCCGGATGGACCGGGTGATGATGCACCTGGACGACCCGTCCCGCGCCCTCGGCGAGCTCCGCCGCGTCCTGCGGCCGGGCGGGCTGCTGGCGCTCGCCGAACCCGACTGGGACACCCTCGCGATCGACCATCCCGACCTGGAGACGAGCCTCGCGTTCACCCGGTTCGTCGCCGAGAACGGCAACCGGAACCGGGCGATGGGGCGGCAGGTCCCGCGGCTGGCGGAGGCGGCCGGGTTCGCGGTCCGGTCGGTGCTGAACGCGGCGCCGGTGTTCCGCGACCCGGCCACGGCCGAACACGTGTTCGGGCTGCGCCGCAACACCGGCCGCGCCGTCGACGCGGGCCACCTGGACCGGGACGCCGCCCGCCGCTGGCTGGACCATCTGGACCGCGGTCCGGTCATGGTCACGGCCTCGTTCATCATCGTCCTCGCGGAAGCGGAACCCGGGGCCGTCCGCTAGCCCGCTCCCCTGGCCGCTTCACGCCGCCTCCGGCCGTCCGGGTGTCACCCGGAGGAGGTACTTCAGTGCGCTGAGGGCACAACCATCTAGTGACACTTCGCAGTTCGGTGGGTATGCGCACCTTCGGGGTGGAAGAGGAGCTGCTCCTCGTCGACCCCGTCAGCGGCGTGCCGCAGGCCGTCTCCGGCTCCGTCGTCCAGTACGCCCGCCGGCACGCCGAAGTCCTGTTCAACGGCGGCCGGCGGTCCGAACCGCTGGAATGCGAACTTCAGCGCGAGCAGTTGGAGATCTGCACCCCGGTTTGCAGCACCCTCGACGAGGTCTCCGCGCACGTCAGGTCGGCGCGGCAGGCGGCGGCGCAGGCCGCGGCGGGCGTCGGCATCACGGTCGCCGCCCTCGCGACCTCCCCGGTCACCGTCCGCCCGTCGCTGTCCCCGTCGCACCGCTACCGGCGCATGTCGGACACCTACGGGCCCACCGCCGACGAGCAGCTCACCTGCGGCTGCCACGTCCACGTGGGCGTCGCGTCGCCGGACGAGGGCGTCGCCGTCCTCGACCGGATCCGGCCCTGGCTGCCGCCGCTGCTCGCGCTCAGCGCCAACTCCCCGTTCTGGCAGGGCGCCGACACCGGCTACGACAGCTGGCGGCACCAGGTGTGGGGGCGGTGGCCGTCCAGCGGCCCGACCGAGCTGTTCGGCTCCGCGAAGGCCTACCGCGCGACCGTCGAGGCGCTGCTGGCCACCGGCGCGCTCGTCGACGAGGGGATGATCTACTACGACGCGCGGCTGTCCCGCCGCTACCCCACCGTGGAGATCCGCGTCCCCGACGTGTGCATGCGCGCCGACGACGCGGTGCTCATGGCCGCCCTCGTCCGCGCCATGGTCGACACCGCCGCCGAGTCGTGGCACGCCGGCGAGCCGCCCGACCCCGTCCGCGCCGACCTGATGCGGCTGGCGATGTGGCGGGCCGGACGGTCCGGGCTGCGCGAGGACCTCGTGCATCCCGCGACCCGCCGCGCGGCTCCCGTCCACGAGGTGGTCCGCGCGCTGCTGGAGCATCTCGGCCCGGCGCTCGACCGCGCGGGCGACCTGGAGACCGCCACCCGGCTGCTGCACGGCCTCCTGGAGCGCGGCAACGGCGCCCAGCTGCAGCGCGCCGTGTACGCCCGCACCCGCGACGTGACCGCCGTCGTCGCCGACGCCGTCGGCCACACCACCGCCTGAACGCGGGGTCAGGAGCGGCCGAGGAGGCGCAGGAGTCCCGGATCGGTGGCGAACAGCCGGTCGATCTCCTCGGCGCCGACCCGGTCCGCGAGGATCTGCAGGGCGATGTCCTGCCGCACGTACTCGGCCGCCATCAGCGCGACCGCCGGGTCCGCCGTGTAGATCCCCCACGCCGCGCCCTCGCCGAACCCGCCGACGACGGCCTCCCGCCGGTCCCCGACGACCACCAGGAGCCGGTACCCGAGATCCTCCAGGACGGCCTCGGGCGCGGAGTACCGGTGCCGGTAGACGGCACCCGTCCCGTCCCCGCCGAACGGATCCTCGCCGAACGAGACCACCGACACCTCGACGTCCCGTCCGGCGGCGTCGACGACGGCCTCCCGCAGCCGCGCCATCTCCTCCGGCCACACCGACATGACCAGGCCGCGCCGGGCCCCGGCGATCACGTCCTCGGCCCGGTCCAGCATGGCCTCGGCGTCCTTCAGCCCGTGGATCAGGTGCCCTTCCGGGGCCGCCGCCACGGCCGGCAGCGCCGACCGCAGCACGGCGACCGACCCGTCGAACTCCCGCCGCATCCGGTCGAGGAGCGCCTCGGGCGGCAGCGGCAGGTACTCGGTCGCGTCGGACGATCCCCGCAGCTCGTAGGCGGCGCCCCGCGCCACCAGCTTGCCGAGCGTCTCGTAGACGGTGCTGCGCGGGACCCCGGAGCGCTTCGCCACCTCGTACCCGTTGACCGGCCTGCCCGCCCCGACGAGGGCGACGTACGCCTTCGCCTCGTATCCGGACATGCCGAGCCGCTGCAGATGCTCAAGGACGTCCCGCGCGCTCACCGCCGCAATGGTAGTTCTCCGCGCGCACTCCGTCGCCGGACAGCGCGCGGTGCCAGAATCCCGGCATGGAACGGCGGCTGGACGACATGACGCTGGAAAGGTCTCCGGTGGTGGCCAACTGCGCCATGAACCGGGAGCGCACGCTGAGGTCGTACGGGCGGGAGCTCGGGATCGACGTGCTCACCGAGCTCGGCGGCGCCTGGCTGGACCTGTGCTGCGGCGCGGGACGGGCGCTGGCGGAGGCAGCCGGGCAACGTCCGGACGCGCGCATCACGGGCGTCGACCTGACCGGCCACTTCCTGCCCGCGGCGAGGGCCGTGCGGCTCGTCACCGCGTCCGTCGCGGAGTGGGCGCCGGACGAGCCGTACGACCTGATCACGTGCGTGCACGGGCTGCACTACGTCGGCGACAAGCTGCGCGTCCTGGCGCGGGCCGCCCGGATCTCCCTGCGGGGGCGGCGGGAGGTGCGGCTCCCCTACCGCTACCTGGGCGCCGACGACCAGGCCGGTCCGAACTACACCGGGCAGCCGGCGGTCGACTCGTTCTACGCGCCGATTCTGTAAGCGTGCACTGACCCTCGGGTCAGGAGCGCGGGTCGGCCTGCCTTACGATCGGCGCCATGGCCTCCCCACTCGACTGGACCCCGCCGTCCGGCGCGCTGATCCGCGCCGCGAGCCTGGCGCTCGAGCCGTGGCGCGCGTACACCTCGCCCGTCTTCCACGGCATGGAGAACGTGCCCGAGACGGGTCCGGCGCTGCTGGTCGGGAACCACACGGTGTACGGGGTGGTCGACGCGCCGCTGATCTTCTTCGAGATCCACCGGCGGCGCGGGGTGTGGGTGCGGTCGCTGGCCGACCACGCGCATTGGCGGATCCCGGGCTGGCGGACCGTGATGGACATGGGCGGCTCGGTCGACGGGACGCGCGACAACTGCCGCGCCCTGCTGCGGGACGGGCAGATGGTCGTGGTGTTCCCCGGGGGCGCGCGGGAGGCGACGCGCGACCGCGCCGACCGGTACCGCCTGCAGTGGGAGGGCCGCCTGGGCTTCGCGCGCCTCGCCGTGGAGGCGGGCTGCCCGATCATCCCGTTCGGGTCGGTGGGGGTGGAGGAGATGTTCACCACCGTGCTGGACCCGGGCAGCCCGCTGCTCGCCCCGGCCCGGCTGCTCGGCCGCGCCGTCCTCGGCGAGCGCGGCATGCGCGACGACGTGCTGATGCCGGTGTCGCGCGGCGTCGGGCCGACGCCGATCCCGCGCCCGCAGCGGCTCTACTTCGGCTTCGGCGAGCCGATCGACACGGCGCTGTGGGCCGGCCGCGCCGACGACGACCGGGCGGTCACCGAGGTGCGCGACCTGACCCGCAAGGCCGTCGAGGAGATCATCCTCGGGCTGCGCGCCGAGCAGCGCGACGACCCGTCGCGCACGCCGGCGGGCCGGGTGGCCCGCACGGCCGGCCGCCTGCTCGGGCAGGCCGTGCGGGGCGGGCGCCGCGCCCTGGGCTAGCGGCGGCGCCCGCCCGGGCCCGCGTCAGGCCGCGTGCGCGGCCCGGCGCTGGAACGGCAGGTAGCGGTCGGCGCGGCGGGGACGCGAGGGCAGGCCGGTGGACTCGACGGCGAGGATCCGGTCGAAGCGGAAGGCGCGGACGCCGCGCCGCATGCGGCACCAGCCGACGAGGTACCAGTGGTCGCGGTGGACGAGGCAGGTGACGGGCTCCACCTCGCGGATCGTCACGTTCGCGCCGGCGTCGCCGTAGCAGAGCCGGACGACGCGGTGCTCGGTGATGGCCGCGGCGATCACGCGGGCGCGGTCGGCGGTGGAGGCGTCCAGGGGCGCGGTGAGGGTGGCCAGGGTCGCGGCGACGACGTCGTCGTGGCCGGCCGGGTCGAGGAGGGTGCGCAGGGCGCGGCGGGCGGTGGCGGCCTGCGGGCCGGCGCCGAGGTGCGCGAGCGAGAGCGCGAGGGCCGCGATCTCGGCGGCGGTGAGCACGGTGTGATCGAGGACGGTGCCGGCCGCGTCGTGCGCGGGGGTGGTCCGAAGGTGCGTCGCAACGTTCGCCATGGTTCGATCATACGTTCGAACACTGACATTTCGCAGTGGCCGGAACGCCCGGAAAGCGTCACCTGACGCAGGGCGGGCGGCACGGCGCGCCCCGATCGCGGGCTCGCTTGAGATGCCCACGGTGCATGGTGAACACTGTGCCCAAAACGTGCTCTATTCGGGGGAATCGGGGGCGAACACATGATCGTGGACGGGCGGTGAACGACGCGTGGGCGGGCCGTCCCCCCTTGGACCGGGACGGGGCGGACCGGGCGCTGGCACACCTGCGCGATGAGAAGGAGCGCATCAGCACGGCGCTCCTCGACCTCGAGGGGCACCAGGGCTACCAGCTGCTGGACGGCGCCGCGCTCGACGGGAGGACGCGGCGCGTGCAGGCCGAGGTCCGGGCGCGGATGGCGGAGATCTGGGCGCTGTTCGACCACTACGGCCGCACGCTCGGCGAGGCGGAGCGGCTGCGCGCCCGGCACTCGCGGCCGGACCGGGCGCAGCTCGCCGAGCTGACCCGGCTGCTGGCCGGGCCGTCGGTCGAACTGCCGGCCGAGGAGGTCCCGCTGGAGCGCCGGACGCTGCTGGCCGGCCCGTCCGGCGAGAGGCTGACGCTGCAGGCGGTCGTCGCGCGGATGACGCCGCTGTACGAGGACGTCGCCAAGACCGTCGCCGCGCTCGACGCCGTCTGGTCGGCGCTGCTGTCCCGGCTCGCCGAGGTCGAGGAGGAGCAGCGCGCCGCTGCCGGCCTCCTGGCCTCGCTCGGCGGGACGGACCCCGACCTGGAGCGGCTGACCGCAGAGCTGGAGGCCGTCGCCGCGGTCGTGCGCGGTGATCCGTTGGCGCTGGCCAAGGGCGGTCGCGCCGACACCGGCCGCCTGGACGCGCTGCGCACCGCGCTCGCGGACGTGCGCCGCGGCCTGGAGGAGGCGCGCCGGCTGCGCGACGGGTTCGCCGACCGGATCGCCGGGATCGCGACCGTGCTCGACGCGCTGCGCGGCGCCGAGGCGGAGGCGCGCCGCGCCCGCGACGAGGTGCTCGCGAAGATCGCCTCCCCGGTCCTGCCCGACCTGCCGGACATGTCCGCCACGCTCGCCGACCGGCTCGCGGCCGTCGGGCGCCCCCCGCACGGCACGGCGGCGCGCGCCGGCGGCTGGAACGACCTCGCCGGCCGGGTCGCGGACCTGGAACGCGCGATGAACGCCGCGCTGGACCAGGCCCGCCGGGACGTCGAGGTGATCCGCGGCCTGCTGGACCGGCGCGAGGAGCTGCGCGGGCGGCTGGAGGCCTACCGGGCGAAGGCCGCCCGCCTCGGCGGGGCCGAGGACGCCGAACTCGCCGCGATCTACGAGCGGGCCCGCGAGCTGCTCTGGACCTCGCCCTGCGACCTGCGCGAGGCGACCGTGACGCTGTCGGGATACCAGCAGGCCATCACCTCGCGGGCGAAGGGAGCGCAACGTTGAGCCAGTGCACCGCGGCGGGCTGCGGCGGAACCATCGAGGACGGTTACTGCGTCATATGCGGCATGCCGCCCGCCTCGCCGAGCCCGTCCCCCACGTCCGGTTCGCCCGCGTCCGGGTCCGGCGCGCCGGACGCCTGCACCCAGCCGGGCTGCTCCGGCACCATCGTCGACGGCTACTGCGACGAATGCGGCTCCGCCGCCGCCCCGGCCGCCCCGGCCGCCCCGGCCACCTCGACGCCCTCGGCGCAGGGGCCGTCCGCCCCGCCCGATGACAAGTGCCGCCAGCCCGGCTGCTCCGGCACGATCGTCGACGGCTACTGTGACGAGTGCGGCTCGCCCCCGGACCAGCCGTCCGCCTCCACCGGGACGAGCGGGACGACCCGGACGGGCAGCACCCGCACCGGCTCGTCGCGGTCGTCCGGGCGGCGCGGGATGCTCGGCGCCGGGCTCGTCGAGGTGCCGCGCGTCCCGTACCGGGACCCGTCGTCGGCGGTGATGAGCGACCCGCAGGTCGCGGAGAGCAAGCGGTACTGCTCCAACTGCGGCGAGCCCGTCGGGCGCGGCCGCCCCGACCGGCCGGGCCGCACCGAGGGGTTCTGCCCGAAGTGCGGTACCGGGTTCTCCTTCACGCCGAAGCTCGCGGCCGGCGACCTGGTCGCCAACCAGTACCGGGTGCTCGGCTGCATCGCGCACGGCGGCCTCGGCTGGATCTACCTGGCGCAGGACGAGCGGGTCAGCAACCGGTGGGTGGTGCTCAAGGGCCTGCTGGACACCGGCGACGCCGACGCCCGGATCGCGGCGGAGGCCGAGCGCGCCTACCTCGCCGCCGTCGACCACCCCAACATCGTCAAGATCTACAACTTCGTCGAGCACCAGGGCGACGACTACATCGTCATGCAGTACGTCGGCGGGCAGTCCCTCAAGGACATCCTGCTGGAGCAGCCGCAGCCCGCCGGCGAGAAGCACCTGCCGCTCCCCCAGGCCATCGCCTACGCCCTCGAGGTCCTGCGCGCGTTCGACTACCTGCACGCCAACGGGCTGGTCTACTGCGACTTCAAGCCGGACAACGTCATCCAGTCCGAGGAGGAGCTGAAGCTCATCGACCTCGGCGGCGTCCGGCGGCTGGACGACCCGGACGGCGCCATCTACGGCACGATCGGCTACCAGGCGCCGGAGATCGCCGACGCCGGCCCGTCGGTCAGCTCCGACCTGTACACGGTCGGGCGGGCGCTGGCGGTGCTGAGCTTCCCGTTCAAGGGCTACACCCGGGCCTATGCCGAGAGCCTGCCGCCGCGGGACGAGGTGCCGCTGCTCCGGGAGTTCGAGTCCTACGACCGGTTCCTGCGCCGGGCGACGCACAGGGAGCCCAAGGAGCGGTTCCAGGACGCGGCGGAGATGGCGGAGCAGCTCACCGGCGTGCTGCGGGAGGTGCTCGCCGCCGAGGAGGGCGCGCCGCGTCCCGCGCCGTCCGCGCTGTTCGGGCCGGAGCGCTTCGACCCGTGGATGGCGGGCGACCTCGCGGCCGAGTCCGCGCTGCCGCCCGTCCCGCCGCCGCTCGCGGCGGGCGCGCTGCCGGTGCCGCTGGTGGACGGCTCCGACCCGGCCGCCGCGTTCCTCGCGGGGCTGACCGCGCTGGACGACGAGCAGCTCGGCCCGGTGCTGGAGAACGCGCCGGAGCGCACCCCCGAGGTGATGCTGGCGCTCGCCCGCGTCAAGATCGAGACGGGCCGGGCGGACGAGGCGTCGGCGCTGCTGGACGGGCTCGCGCAGAGCCTTCCCGGCGACTGGCGGGTGGACTGGTTCCGCGCCGTGGCGCTGCTCGCCGAGGGCAGGGTCGCCGAGGCCGAGCCGCGCTTCGACCGGCTGTACGGGCTGCTGCCGGGCGAGGCGGCGCCGAAGCTCGGCCTCGCGTACTGCCGCGAGCACTCCGAGCCGGACGAGGCCGTCCGGCTGTTCGAGCTGGTGTGGCGGACCGACCACGGCTACCTCACGGCGGCGTTCGGGCTGGCCCGGGTGCATCTGGCCGCGGGCCGCCGCGCGGCGGCGGTGCGGGCGCTGGACGCGGTGCCGAAGATCTCCATCCGGTACGTGCCCGCGCAGATCGCGGCGGTCGCGACGGCCGTGCGGGGCCGCCCGCCCGCGGACCTGACGGCGGCCGAGCTGGTCGCGGCGGGCGAGCGGCTGGACGCCCTGGACCTGGACGACGAGCGGCACGACCGGCTCGCCGCCGAGATCCTGGAGGCCGCGCTCGACTGGCTGCCCGCCGGGTCCGGCAACGGCGCGCGGGGCGGTGCGCTGATGGGCGCGCCGCTCGCCGAGACGCCGCTGCGGCGGCGGCTGGAGCGCACGTACCGGGAGCTGGCCCGCCGCTCCCGCGACCGCGGCGAGTCCCGCCTGCTCATCGACTCCGCCAACGCCGTACGCCCGAGGACGCTGCTGTGACCGACGACCCCACCGCCGACCCCGCTCACGGCACCGCCGACGGCACGGCCGCGGCCAAGCCCGCCGAACCGACCTGCCCGGTGTGCAGGGAGATCGTCTACCCGGGCTACGTGTTCTGCGAGAACTGCGGCCACAAGCTCGGTGATCCGCCGCCCGGGGAGCCCGGGGAGAGCGCGGCGCCCCGGGAGGGGGCGACGATCCGGCAGAGCTCCGCCTCGCTCGCCCGGCGGCGGGCCGCGGCGTCCGGGGCCCGGCCGTGCCCGGAGTGCGGCGGCGCGGCGATCGACGCGGACGGCTACTGCGAGCGCTGCGGCCTGCGCCAGCCCGCCGAACGCGACCACATCGAGATCGGGCTTCCAGCCGCCGGGGCGGACGCGAACGGGTCCGGCGCGCTGGTGGCCGCGGGCGCCAGCGACCGCGGCAAGCGCTACAGCCGCAACGAGGACGCGCTCGCCCTCGCCGCGCACGCCGCCGGCGTCGTCGCGGTCGTGTCGGACGGGGTCGGCTCGTCGCAGCGTCCGGACGAGGCGTCCCGCACGGCGGCCGACACCGCCGCCGCCGAGCTGGCGGCGCTGCTGGACGCGGGCCGCGACCCCGAGGACGCGACCCGCTCCGCCGCGCTGAAGGCGGCCGGCGCGGTCGCCGCGCTCGCCGCGTCGCCGTCGGAGGCGCCGTCGTGCACGTACGTGTCGGCGGTGACGCGCGGCGGGGCCCTGACCGTCGGCTGGGTGGGCGACAGCCGCGCCTACTGGCTGTCCGCCGACGGCGGCGGGACGGCCGAGACCGGCCGGGAGGACACCCGGCCGGACGCGACGCGGCCGGACGGCCTCGGCCCCGACGACACCGAGCCCGCCACCGGCGACACCGAGCCGAGCACCGGCGACATGGCCGAGCTGGGCGCGTCCCGGCAGCTCACCGAGGACGACTCGTGGGCCGCGATCATGGTGGCGCAGGGCGCGCTGACCGAGGCGGAGGCGGAGGCGCACCCGAACGCGCACGTCATCACCGCGTGGCTGGGCGCCGACGCGGGCGAGGTCCGGCCGCACGTCGCGACGTTCCGCCCGACCGGCCCCGGCACGCTGCTGGTGTGCAGCGACGGCCTGTGGAACTACTTCCCGGCCGCCGCCGACCTGGCGTCCCTCCTCGGCGGCCCGGGAGGCGGCCCCGCGGAACCCGCGCAAGAACCCGCGCAAGAACCCGCGGCCGCGACGAGCGAAGCCCCGGAGGGCGGCGCCGGAGGAGGACCGGAGGGCGAACCGGCGGGCGGCGAGCGGCCCGACCCGGCCGCCGACCCGCTCGGCGCCGCGCGGACGCTCGTCCGGCACGCCCTCGACGCCGGCGGGCGCGACAACATCACCGTCGCGGTCATCCCCTTCCCCTCTCCCCCAGTCCCCCCGCGCACGCACCCCGAGAGCACGGAGCAGCACCGATGAGCGAGCAGCCGCAATTCACGATCAAGGTCGACCAGAACAAGTACCTGCCCGCGGGCGGCCGCGAGGTGCACGCCATCGTGTCCGTCGAGGCGACCGGCCCGGCGCTGCCGTCGCCGGCCGCGGTGGACGCCGCCGTGGTGATCATCATCGACACCTCGGGCTCGATGTCGTACCCCGACAGCAAGCTGCGCGCCGCGGTCGCCGCCGCGCAGACCGCGGTGGACACGCTGCGCGACGGCGTCGAGTTCGCGATCGTCTCCGGCTCCAACTCGGCGTCGATGGTGTTCCCGCAGCAGCCCGGCCTCGTCAAGGCGACGGACGGCACCCGGCAGCGCGCCAAGCAGGAGCTGAAGAGGCTGAAGGCGTCCGGGGGCACCGCGATCGGGTCGTGGCTGCGGCTCGCCGACCAGATCTTCGACGCCCGGCCGGGCGCGATCCGGCAGGCGATCCTGCTGACCGACGGCAAGAACCAGCACGAGACGCCCGAGCAGCTCAACGCCGCGCTGGCGCGCTGCGCGGGCCGGTTCGTCTGCGACTGCCGCGGCATCGGCACCGACTGGGAGGTCGCCGAGCTGCGCCGGATCGCGTCCGCGCTGCTCGGCAGCGTCGAGTTCATCCGCGACACCAACGACCTCGCCGCCGACTTCCGGGCGATGACGGAGGCGGCGATGGGCAAGGCCGTCGCGGACGTGGCGCTGCGGGTGTGGACGCCGAAGACCGCGACGCTGAGGTTCGTCAAGCAGGTGATGCCGTCGGTGGACGACCTCACCGGCAAGCGGACGGAGTCGGCGGCGCAGGCCGGCGACTACCCGCTCGGCGCGTGGGGCGCCGAGAGCCGCGACTACCACGTCTGCGTCGAGGTGCCGCCCGGCGAGGTCGGCAAGGAGGTCCGCGCCGCCTGGGTGAAGCTGGTCGTGCCGGGCGCCCCCGGCGAGGAGGCGCAGGTCCTCGCGACCGGGAACGTGCTCGCGCAGTGGACGGACGACGAGGCCCTCTCCACCAAGATCAACCCGCGGGTCGCGGACTACACCGGGCAGGCGGAGCTGGCGCAGGCCATCCAGGAGGGCCTGGAGGCCCGCGGGAAGGGCGACGTCGACACCGCCACCGCCCGGCTCGGCCGCGCGGTCGTGCTCGCCGACCAGGCCGGCAACGAGGAGATCACCGCGCTGCTGCGGCGCGTCGTGGACGTCGTCGACCCCGCCACCGGGACCGTCCGGCTGAAGCGCGACGTCGACAAGGCCGACGAGATGACGCTCGACACCCGGTCCACCAAGACCGTCCGGACGCGCGGGGCCGAGACCCCGACGACCCGCAAGGACGAGACGGTGCCGACGCGGCGGGGCGAGGGCTGAGCATGGCGATCTGCCCCAACGGACACACCTCCCAGTCCGCGGACTACTGCGACGAGTGCGGCGAGCTCATCGGCGCGCCCCTGGCCTCCCCCGCGTCCCCGTCCGGCGGGGGGACCGGAGCGTCGCCCGCCCCGGCCGGAGCACGGGTCTGCCCGGACTGCGGCGAGCCCGGCACCGACCGGTTCTGCGAGATCTGCGGCTACGACTTCGCGACCGGCGGCGGCCGGCCCACCCCCGACCGGCCGGGTCCCCCGCCGCCCGGCCCGGACCGGCCCGACCCCGCACCGCCCGGCCCGGGCGTGACGGGCGGGACGGGCTGGACGGCCGTGGTCGCCGCCGACCGCGAGTACTACAACGCGGTCATCGCCGAGGAGGGACCGGACTCGGCGACGCTGGCGTTCCCGCCCTACGCGCCGGAGCGGCGGATCCCGCTCGCCGGGCAGCAGATCCGCATCGGGCGGCGGAGCTCGGCGCAGCCGTCCCCGCCGGAGATCGACCTGCGCGAGCCACCGGAGGACCCGGGCGTCTCGCACGTGCACGCGGTGCTGCTGGCCAAGCCGGACGGCTCCTGGACGCTCGTCGACCCCGGTTCCCGGAACCGGACCTGCCTGAACGGCTCCACCGAGCCGATCCCGCTGAACGAGGAGGTCCCCGTGGCCGCGGGCGACCGCATCCACGTCGGCGCCTGGACCACCATCACGCTGACCAGAGACGAGGCGCTATGACGGCCGTCCAGCAGGCGCCGGCGGGTCCGCCGGGCGCACCGTCCAGGGGTCCCGCCGGGGCCGCCGCGGCCCGCGGCGGGGAGGCCGCGCCGCCCGAGCGCCCGTCGCAGCGGCGGCTGCGGCGCGCGGCCCCCGCCGAGCCGTCGGGCATCGCGCGGGCGCTGCCCCGCACCGTCGCGGGCCGGATCCGGGCGCTGACCGCCGCGGTCGCCGTGGTGCTCGTGGCGCTGCTCGTGGTGGCGTGGGCGGCGATCGCCGACGCCCGCGACGGCGTGCAGGTGATCGGGAAGGACGCGGGCCCGCAGGTCGTCGCGACCGGCGACATGTACTTCCAGCTGTCGGACATGGACGCCCAGCTGGCCAACGCGCTGCTCGCCGGGGCCGCGCCCGGCGGCGGCCGCGACCAGGCCCTCGCCCGCTACGACGAGGACCGGCAGCGGGCCGGCGTCGCGCTGCTGAAGGCGGCGAAGCTCGCCGACGAGACGACCGAGGACGACACCGCCCGCGAGCTGCTGGACGGCATCGGCCGCTACGAGCGGCTCGCCTCGCAGGCGCTGCTGCTCGACGAGCAGTCGGGCCGCACGTCCGGGCAGCCGCCGAAGAAGGTCCTGGACCTGTACCGGCAGGCGACCGACATGATGAAGCTCGACCTGCTGCCCAAGGCGTACAACCTGACGCTCGACAACGGCACACTCGTCCGGCACACCTACGAGGAGAAACGCTCCGACGTCCGGTCGGGCGCCCTGTGGGTCATCGTGACCGGGATCGTGCTGCTGGCCGTCCTGCTCGGGCTGCAGGCGTACCTGGCTCGCCGCTTCCGGCGGCTGCTGAACCCGGCGCTGGCGGTCGCCACGCTCGGCGCGCTCGTCCTCGTCGCCGCCTGCGCCGCGATGCTCTCCGGGCAGGCGGACGACCTGCGCCGGGCGAAGGAGCAGGGCTTCGACCCGATCCTGTCGCTGTCGCGGGCGCGCGCCATCAGCAACAGCGCGAACGCCGACGAGACGCGCTTCCTGCTCGACCCGGCCCGCGCCGACACCTACGAGCAGGTGTACCTGAACAAGTCGCAGACCGTCCTGTACCTGAAGGCCGGGAACCTCGACGAGTACAACGCCGCCGTGCAGAAGGGGCTGTCGTTCGAGCCCGGCCGCGCGCCGTTCCTCGGCTTCCTCGGCGCGGAGGCCGGCCGGGCCGCGGACGCCGACCGGCCCGCCGACACCGACGACGCGCTGAGGCGCGTGCTGGCCGACTACCAGAAGGTCCAGCAGAACGACCACCGGATGCGGGCGCTGGTCGACGGCGGGCAGCGGGCGCAGGCCGCCGCGGCGCGCGGCGCGGCCACCACCGACTTCACCCGGTACGACAAGGACATGCAGTCCCTCATCGGGATCCACTGGACCGCGTTCGAGGACGCCGTCAAGGACGGCGAGCACGGCACGGGCGGCTGGTACGCGGTGCTGCCGGTCGCGGGCGTCATCATCGTCGCGCTCGCGCTCATCGGGGTGCGTCCGCGCCTGGCGGAATACCGGTGGCAGCGATGAGAAGGCGCGGAATGGAGACCATGGGGATCCGGCGGAACGGGACCGTGCTGCGCGCGGCGGCGGCGCTGCTGACCGCCGGGACGGCGGCGCTGTCGGCGGCGGCGTGCGGGATCGCCGACGCGGGCGAGACGTCGATCGTGCACAAGAGCGACCTCACGATCGGCGTCAACACCGACCAGCCCGGCGTCGGGGCGCGCAGCGGCGGCACCTACGCGGGCTTCGACATCGACGTCGCGACGGAGGTCGCCAAGCGGCTCGGCGTCACGGGCTCGCACCTGCGCTTCGCCCCGGTGACGTCCAAGACCCGCGAGAGCCTGATCGAGAAGGGCAAGGTCGACCTCGTCGTCGCCAGCTACTCGATCACGCCCGAGCGGAAGCTGGACGTGGCGTTCGCCGGGCCGTACTACGTCGCGCACCAGGACATCCTCGTCCGCGCGTCCGACGCGTCGGCGGTGAAGAGCGTCCACAACCTCGCCGGGAAGCGGCTGTGCCGGGTCGCCGGGTCGGTGTCGTACCCGCGCGTCCACGACGAGATGGGCGTGGCGGCGCTTCCGGCGGACGTCGGGGGCTACGCGGCCTGCCTGGACGACCTCACCGCGGGCCGTCTCGACGCCGTCTCGACCGACGACCTGATCCTGGCGGGCCTGGCGGCGAAGGCCGTCAAGGAGGGCCACAAGGTGGCGATCGTCAACGCCCCGTTCTCCGACGAACCGTACGGCATCGGCCTGCGCAAGGACGACGTGGACGGCTGCGAGAAGGTGAACAAGGTCCTCACCAAGATGTACCAGGACGGGACCCTGCCGAAGCTGCTGCACAAATGGTTCGATCCCGCGGGCCTGAAAGTCACCACGACCGTGCCCCAATTCGAGGGCTGTGACGAAGCGTGACCGCGCGGACGCGCAATGGCAGGAATGGCGGGGCGTGAAGGGCGGATGAGACCGGACGGTCACTGAGATCAGTCGGTTACGTAAGTTCCGGTCGGCGCGCGTGATCGTAAGTTATGGTCGCGATCAAAACCCATTCCGGTAGGAACCGCCTCGCCCGAGGAGTGCCATGACGACGGTCGTCCTGGTGGTGCTGTGCGTCGTGGTCGGGGCGCTGGAACTCTACGCGGGGCGGCAGTCCCGCAACCAGGCCACCGCGTTCGCGCGCCGCGTCGACGAGCTGAACGAGCAGGTCACCAAGCAGAACAACGTGCTGGTCACGGTCGGCGAGCAGCTCACCGCCGAGCTGTCGCGGGTCAAGCAGGACGTGCTGCCCGCGCTGGACGGCCGGCTGCGGCACAACCACGAGCAGGTCGAGGAGCTGGCGGGGCGCGTCCACCAGGCCGACGAACACCTGCGCGTGCAGGCGGGCCGGCTGCACGACCTGGAGCAGCAGCGCATCACGCTCGCCGCGCTGCGCCGCAAGCTCGCCGACATCGAGACGTCGGTGCGGTCGGTGACCGGCGCCGGCGCCGCCGACGTCGAGGGCAAGGTCGAGGGCGCGCTGGACCGGCTCGCCGAGCTGGAGCGCGGCGGCGAGGAGATCCTCGAGCTGCAGCGCACCCTCACCCGCACGCTGGAGGACGTCGAGGACGTCGTCACCGAGCTGCTCCAGTTCACCGAGGGCGAGCTCGACGACACCGTCACGGCCGCGCTGACGGGGCGGCCGCGCGAGCACCCCGGCGGGACGTCCGTGACCGCCACGGGGCGGCTGTGGGCGCGCGACGAGCAGCTCGAGGACATCCTCACCGAGATGTACGAGCGGTGCGTGCGGGCCAGCCGGCTGAACGTCCGGTTCCGCACCGCCGAGGGCACCGACGGGACGGCGCCGGGCTCGCCCGAGCGGCGCCGCTACTTCCTCGGCGGCCAGGCCGCCGAGGACCTCGCGGGCGCGTTCAGCGCGCTGCTCATCTCGGCCGGCACCGAGGCGCCGAAGAACGGCCTCACCGCCAACGGGGGTGACCGCCGCAGCGGCCTGGCCCGCGTCGAGCCGGGCCTCCCGCCCGGTGTGGAGCCCGCGCGCGCTCCGGAGGACGAGGAGGCCCTCAAGGCGCTCCTGCGCACCCTGTCGGAGTGTTCCGGGGCGGTGGCGCAGATCGGGCCGCTGATGGCCGTCCGCACCCGCGACGAGCTGCTCTGCGCGGTGCTGACGGCGGCGCAGTCACTGGAGCTGGAGAGCGACGAGGTGTTCTGGGACCCGTCGTCGGCCACCGAGCGGCTGCGGCGGCTGCCGTCGCATCAGCTGTGGGACCTCACCGCCTGGGCTTCCGCGCCGTAAGCCGGGCCGGCACCGTAGGCCGGGTCCGCGCCGTGGGCGGTTCCGGGCGTGCCGTGGGCGGTGCTCGGGGCGCCATGGCCGGTACCGGGCGTGCCGTGGGCAGTGCCGGGCGTGCCGTGGGCTGTGCCGGGCGTGCCGTGGGCGTTCGGGGCGTGGCCGGTGTTCGGGGCGTAGGCCCAGACCGTCCGCTCGGCGGGGCCGCCGATCCGCACGTACAGCGGGCAGTGCAGCGCGCGCGTCACGGGTTCGACCTCCGCGCACAGCCCGACGCCTGCGGCACGGTCGAGGAACACCACGTTCTCCACCGCGCGCGCGCCGCGCACCGCGTACGGCACCGAGTCGGCGTCGCCGGTGTCGAACAGCTCCTCGAAGGTCAGCCGCCGCGCGAACCGCATCAGCGTGTCCGCGTCCACGACCCGGCTGCCGATCGCCTCCGCCGGGCCCGCCACGACGATGCCGAAGCTCGGGTTCTCCCGGCCCCGCACGTAGATCTCCCGGTCCGGCTCCAGGCCCCGGCGCCGGTCCGGGAGCTGCAGCCCGAACCCGGCGGCGCCGTCCAGGAACGCGGGCGGGCCGAACCCGGTCGCGCCGCCCGGCACCCGCAGCACCGTCTCCGGCGTCCGCCACCCCGGCAGGTACACGCCGAGCCCGCGCAGCATCAGCCGCCAGATGGGGCGGCCCATGACGTCGTGGGCGAACTCCCCTTGCGCTCCCCCGGCGCCCGCACGGCCCTCCTGCGGCTGCCGACCGGGCTCCCCAACGCCGTCCATGACCAACATCATCAGCCGCGCGTCCCGCGCGCACAAGGGCGATCCGGCGTTCCCGCGCGACCCGCGCGCCTCACCCCCGCGGTCCCTGCACCGCCGGCGCGCGTTGGGCTACCGTTGGACGCACCGGACACGATGGGGAACCGCAGTGAATCTGCAGGACATGGTGGTCCACCGCGACGACACGACGACGCGGATGGTCGACAGGTACTTGATGTCCTACGAGGGACGGGTCATCGCCGTGCGCCGGCACCCCGCCCTCCTCCTGCTGCCGATCGCGTCCACGGTCGCCGCCCTCGTCCTGTGCGCGGCCGTCCAGATCACCATCGGCCTGGTGTGGATCTGGCTGCTGTGGCTGGTCAGCCTCGGCTACCTGCTCTGGAACCTCGCCGCCTGGTCCATGCAGTTCTTCCTGGTCACCGAGCACCGGGTCATGGTGATCCGCGGCGTCCTCAACCGGGACATCGCGATGATGCCGATGGCGAAGGTCGACAACATCGAGCTGAAGCGCTCCTACACGGGCCGGGCGCTCGGCTACGGCGAGTTCATCATCGAGTCCGCGGGGCAGAAGCAGGGGCTCCGGAGGGTCCGCTTCGTGCCGTACCCGGAGCAGCTCTACCTCGAGGTCTCGTCGTTCGTCTTCGGCACCGTCGACGCGGCGCCGGACTGACCTCCCGGCCGGGCGGCGCGCGACCCCGCCGGTCGGCGGGCGACCCCGCTGGTGGCGCGGGCTGTCAGGAGTCGAAGCCGAGGCCGAAGCGGTCCAGGGCGCGCAGCCACAGGCCGCGGCGGCCGTCGTTGCGGTCGGCGCGGGCCATCTCGCGCCGCGTCAGCTCGATGACGCCGTACCTGAGCGGTTCGGGCGGGAACGGGACGGGCTTGGAGCGCACCATCGCCAGCCGCGTCCGCTCGGTCTCCTCACCGGGCGCAAGGCCGACGCGGAGCAGATCGAGCATGACGTCCGCACCGAAACGCGTGGCTCCCACACCGAGGCCGGTATAGCCCGCCGCATAGGCGAGCCTCCGGTCGAAGGCCGTCCCGTAGAAGGCGCAGAAGCGGCTGCACGTGTCGATGACGCCGCCCCACGCGTGCGTGAAACGTACGCCCTCCAGCTGCGGGAACGTGTCGAAGAAATGCCGCGCCAAGGCGGCGAAAGTGGCGGGACGGTTCTCCAGGTCGCGACGCATCCCGTTGCCGTAGTGGTAGACGGCGTCGTACCCGCCCCAGAGGATCCGGTCGTCCGCGGTGAGCCGGTAATAGTGGAACTGGTTTCCGGCGTCCCCGAGCCCCTGCCGATGCTTCCAGCCGATCGCGTCGCGCTGCGCCGGAGAAAGCGGCTCGGTCACCAATGCGTAGTCGTACACGGGGACGAGAAGACTACGCATGCGCCGCAGCAGCGGCGGGAATGCGCCCGTCGCGAGCGCGACGCGCCGGGCCGTCACCGACCCGTGCGCGCCGCTCAGCCGCAGCCGGCGGGCGTCCGAACGCACACCGGTCACCCGCGCGTTCTCGTGGATACGGACGCCGAGGGACCGGCACGCGGCCGCCAGCCCGAACGCGAGCTTCGCGGGATGCACCATGACGACCGCGTCCCGGTCCCACAGCCCGGCGAGGTAGGTGGGCGACGCGACCTCCCGGCGGACGGCGTCCGGGCCGAGCAGGATCGGCTCCCAGCCCAGCTCGTACGCCTTCTCCGCCTCCCGTTCCAGCAGCGGGACCTGCCACTCCCGCGTCGCGACGGTCATCTCGCCGGTCGGGTCCCACTCGGCGTCGATGCCGTAGCGGGTGAGGGTGGTGCCGATGGCGCGCAGGTTGTCCCAGCCGAGCCGTTCGAGCTCGTGCATCTCGTCCGGCCAGCGGCCCGAGCCGTTCTCCAGGCCGTGGGTGAGGCTCGCCGCGCAGAACCCGCCGTTGCGCCCCGACGCGGCGGACCCCACCCGCCCGGCCTCCAGCACGACGACGTCCAGGGACGGGTCGCGCTCCTTGGCGAGCAGGGCCGTCCACAGGCCGCTGTAGCCGCCGCCGACCACGGCCAGGTCGCAGACCTGGTCGCCCGCCGGCGGCGGCTCCGGCTCGGGACGCGCCGCGCCGGCGAGCCAGTACGGCACGGGCTCGGCGTCCGCGAGCGCCTTCGCGACGTCGTACGGCACGCTCGCGGAGCCGGTCACGCTCGCGGGATCGGGCACGTCCGCGCCCTCAGCGGGACGCGCGGATGCTGCGCCGCGCCGACACCACGGCGATCACCACGCCGACCGCGAAGATGATCGTCCCCATCACGTTGACCTGCGGCGGCGTCCCGGTCCGGGTGGAGCCGTAGATCCACAGCGGGAACGTGATGGTGGAGCCGCTGGTGAAGTTGGTGATGACGAAGTCGTCGATGGACAGCACGAACGCCAGCAGCGCCCCCGCCACCACCCCTGGCATGATCATCGGCAGCGTGACCAGCCGGAACCGCGTCCACGGCCCGGCCCCGAGGTCCTGCGCCGCCTCCTCCACCGCCGGGTCCAGGCCGACCACGCGCGCCCGCACCGTCACCGCGACGAACGCGATCGAGAACATCACGTGCGCCAGCAGGATCGTCAGGTAACCGCGCGGCAGGTTGAACGTGACGAACATGGACAGCAGCGACGCGCCCATCACGATCTCCGGGCAGGAGATCGCCATGAACAGCACCAGGTTCGTCACGCCCTTGCCGCGGAACCGGTACCGGCCGAGCGCGATGCCGGCGAACGTCCCGATGACGGTGGTGATGGCGGTGCTGAACAGCGCGATCGTCAGCGAGTTGACCACCGCCGTGGTCAGGTCCTCCTTGTCGAACAGGTGGACGTACCACTTGAACGTGAAGCCCTGCCACTGGAAGTTCTGCTTGCTGTGCGTGTCGTTGAACCCGAACATGATCATGATGGCGATCGGCAGGATCAGCCACGCGATCAGCAGCAGCGTGTACAGGTGCAGGCCGGAGATCCGGCGGCGCCGGCGCGGCGGCGCGGGGCGCGGGGCCGCGGTGGGTGCGATCGTCGTCATCGTCCCGCCGCCTCCAGAACGTCCTGCGTGCCCAGCGACCGCGCGTACACGAAGATGCCGACCAGCAGGATCGCCATCAGCGCGAACGACAGCGCCGACGCGACCGGGTAGGCGCTGTTGTCGAAGTACTCCGTCTGGATCACGTTGCCGATCATCGTGTTCTGCGGGCCGCCCAGCACCTCGGCGTTGACGTAGTCCGAGGACACGGGCACGAACGTCATGATGACGCCCGCGAACACCCCCGGCAGCGACAGCGGCAGCACCACCCGCGCGAACGCCTGCGCGCGGCTCGCGTACAGGTCGTACGCGGCCTCGACGACGCGCTCGTCGATCCGCTCCAGCGCCACGTAGATCGGCAGCACCATGAACGGCAGGAAGTTGTACGTCAGCCCCGACACCACCGCGACGCCCGTGTCCAGCACGTGGAAGCCGTCCGGCAGGATGCCGTGGTTCCGCAGCGGACCGAGGATCGGCCCGTTGTCGGTCAGGACCAGCTTCCACGACACCGTCCGCAGGACGAACGACACGAAGTACGGCAGCAGCAGCAGGAACAGGTACGTCGACTTGTGCCGCCCGCCGCGGAAGGCGATCCAGTACGCGGCGGGGTACGCGAGCGCGATGCACAGGACGGTCGCTATCAGGCCGTACCAGAGCGACCGCACCACCTTGTCGCCGTAGGTGTTCAGGCTGTCGGTGTAGTTCTGCCAGTGGAACGTCTGCCGGAAGCCGTCGATGAGGTTCCCCGTCTGCAGCGACAGCGACACCATCAGCACGATCGGCACGATGAAGAACGCCAGCATCCACAGCCCGCTCGGCAGGATCATCAGGTACGGCGTCGACGCGCCGCCCCGGGACCGCCGGGCCATCACGACCCCTTGGCGATGGGCTCGAAGATCTTCTGGTACTGCGTCTCCTCCGCCTGCGTGAGCCGCCGGTAGTGCCGCAGCCGCTGCATGTCCGCGTCCGTCGGGAACACCAGCGGGCTCGTGCTGAGCCGGGTCAGGTCCTTCTTCTCCTGGCCCGTCGCCTTCGCCGCGTCCGCCGCGACGACCTGCTTCACGCCCGGCACCGGCGTGATGTAGTTGACGAACTCGGTCAGCGGCGCGTTGTTCTCCGGGACGTACAGCCAGTCCATCAGCGTGATCGCGTCGACGGGGGCGCTCGCGGTCTTCGGGATGCACATGTTGTCGGTCCAGATGGTGCCGCCCTCCTTCGGGATGGCGAACCGCACGTCCGGACTGGTCATGCTGTACACGTCACCGGACCACGCCATCGTCATCCACACGTCGCCCTTGCTGACGGCGTCGACGTAGTCCTGGTTGTAGTACTTGCGGACGATCCCCTTGTCGCGCTGCTCCCGCAGCTTCGCCGCCGCCTTCTCCCAGTCGGCCTGCGTCGACTTCTCCGGGTCGATGCCCAGCAGGAACATCCCGAAGTTCCCGAGCTCCTGCGAGTCGCCCATCATGCCGACCCGCCCCTTGTACTTCGGGTCGAACAGCTGCGCGATGCTGGTGATCTCCTCCTTGACGTACTTGGTGTTGTACGCGATCCCGGTGATGCCCGACTCGTACGGGACCGTGAACGCGTTGCCCGGGTCGTACGACGGGTTCTTGAACGTCGCGCCGGCGTTGGCCTGGAAGTTCTTCAGCCGCGACTGGTCCAGCGGCGCGAGGTAGCCGAGCTGCCGCGCCTGCTCCAGCTGGATCCCGTTCGTCATCACCATCAGGTCGAACCCGATGGACTGGCCCGCCGCCAGCGGGGCCTGGATCTTGCCGAACCAGGGCCCCATCTCCTGGATGACCTCCTTGTAGTCCACCTTGATGCCGGTGGCCTTCTCGAAGGCCTTGATGGTCGAGTGGTCGTCCTCCATGTAGCCCGGCCAGTTCGCCCAGTTGAGCTTCCCGGTCCGGGCCTTGCCCGCCCAGTACTTCTGCACGTCGGTCTGGGTGACCTTCTCCTTGCCGCCCTGCCCCTTCACGCCGCAGGCGGACAGGGCCAGGCCGGCGCCCGCCGCGCCCATCAGCCGCAGGACGTCCCGGCGGGACGCGGTGGACCGTGCCAGCCGCGGGCGGGTCAGGCCGCGCAGGAACGCGGGGTCGATGTTCGTCACTGGGGGGCTCCTATGGCGTACGAGTGGCGCGGGTCCCACGACAGCCAGACGCCGTCCCCGCGAACGGCGATGTCGTCGGCGTTCGTGGCGTTCTGCAGGAACACGACCACGTCGGCGCCGGTGGAGGTGGTGATGTTGTAGTTCGTCGAGGTCCCCAGGTAGACGACCTCCGTGACCGTGCCGCGGACGCGGCACAGGTCGCCGGCCGGCTTGTCGGTCCCGATGCCGATCTTCTCCGGCCGGACCGTCAGCTCCAGCCGCTCCCCCGCCGCGACCGCCAGCCCGTCCCGCACCGGCACCTCGATCCGCCCGTCCGCCCCGTAGGAGATCACGGCGCCGCCCCCGGACACCTCGGCGACCTCCCCGCCGAGCAGGTTCGACGTCCCGATGAACCCGGCCACGAACCGCGTCGCCGGATGCTCGTAGATCTCCCGCGGCGTGCCGAGCTGCTCGATCAGCCCGTCGTTCATCACCGCGATCCGGTCCGACATCGTCAGCGCCTCGCCCTGGTCGTGCGTCACGTACACGAACGTGATGCCGACCTCCCGCTGGATGCGCTTCAGCTCGACCTGCATCGCCTGCCGCAGCTTCAGGTCGAGCGCGCCGAGCGGCTCGTCCAGCAGCAGCGCGCGCGGCCGGTTCACCAGCGCGCGCGCCAGCGCGACCCGCTGCTGCTGGCCGCCCGACAGTTCGGCGGGACGGCGCCGCTCCCGCCCCGTCAGGTCGACGATCTCCAGCATCTCGCCGACCCGCGCCTTGACGTCGGCCTTGCCGACGCCGCGCCGGCGCAGCCCGAACGCCACGTTGTCGAAGACGTTCATGTGCGGGAACAGCGCGTACGACTGGAACACCATGTTCACGTCACGGCGGTTGGCGGGCACGCCGGTGACGCTGTTTCCGTGCAGGTAGACCTCGCCGGCCGTCGGCTCCTCGAAGCCGGCGATCATGCGCATCGTGGTGGTCTTGCCGCAGCCGGACGGGCCGAGCAGGGAGAAGAACTCCCCCTGCGCGATCGTCAGGTCCACGCCGCGGACCGCCGCGACGGCCTCGCCGTAGGCGTGGTAGGTCTTCTCGACTCCCGTGAGCTCGATGGCGGGAACTGCGCGACCCGGGTCGTCGCGCGCCGGGGCGGGCTGGGTTTCGGTCATGGGCAGGGGTTTCCTTCACGAGCTCGTGGCGCCCGACCACCACGGCGACGCCCCCGCGCCGGCCGGCGTCCGTCCGGAGGACCGGACGCCGGCCCGCGCACCGCCGCGGTACGTCCCTCAGGCGCCGATGTAGTGCATGACGTGCTTGACGCGGGTGTAGTCCTCGATTCCGTACATCGACATGTCCTTGCCGTAGCCGGAGTGCTTGAAGCCCCCGTGCGGCATCTCCGAGACGAACGGGATGTGGGTGTTCACCCACACCGCCCCGAAGTCCAGTGCCTTGCTCATGCGCATCGCGCGCCCGTGGTTCTGCGTCCACACGCTGGCCGCCAGCCCGTACCGGACGCCGTTCGCCCACTCGATCGCCTGCGCCTCGTCGGAGAACCGCTGGACGGTGATGACCGGGCCGAACACCTCGTTCTGCACGATCTCGTCGTCCTGGCGGAGCCCGCCGACGACCGTCGGCTCGAAGAAGTAGCCGGTGTCACCGGACCGCGACCCGCCGGCCAGCACGCGCGCGTGCGACGGCACCCGGTCGATGAAGCCCTGCACGCGCTCCAGCTGCGCCTGGCTGTTCACCGGACCGTAGAAGGCGTCGGTGTTGCTCGGCGGGCCGACCACCGTGCCGCGCGCCGCCTCGGCGAGCGCCTCGGTGAAGTCGTCGTGCAGCCGGTCGGCGACCAGCACCCGCGTCGCCGCGGTGCAGTCCTGGCCGGCGTTGAAGTAGCCGGCCTCGGCGATGCCCTGCGCCGCCGACTCCACGTCCGCGTCGTCGAACACCACGACGGGCGCCTTGCCGCCGAGCTCCAGGTGCACCTTCTTCAGGTCCTTCGCGGCGGACGCGGCGACCTCCATGCCCGCCCGCACGCTGCCGGTGATCGACACCATCTGCGGCGTCGGGTGCTCCACCAGCGCGCGGCCGGTGTCGCGGTCGCCGCAGATCACGTTGAACACGCCCGGCGGCAGGTGCTCCGCGGCGATCTCCGCCAGCATCAGCGTGCTGACCGGGGTCGTCTCGGACGGCTTGAGCACCACGGTGTTGCCCGTCGCGAGCGCCGGCCCGATCTTCCAGACCGCCATCATCATCGGGTAGTTCCAGGGCGTCACCTGCGCGCACACCCCGATCGGCTCGCGCCGGATCGACGAGGTGTGGTCCGCCAGGTACTCGCCGGTGGCCTTGCCCTCCAGGACGCGGGACGCGCCCGCGAAGAACCGGAGGTTGTCCACCATCGGCGGCAGCTCCTCGTCCATGGTGAGCTGGACGGGCTTGCCGGTGTCGCGGCTCTCCGCCTCGACCAGCTCGCGTCCCCGGGCCTCGACCGCGTCCGCGAACCGCAGCATCGCCAGGCTGCGCTCGCCGGGCGTGGCGTCCCGCCAGGCGGGGAACGCCTCCGCGGCGGCGCGGAACGCGGCGTCGACGTCCTCGGCGCCGGACACGGGCGCCTCCGCGTACGCTTCGCCGGTGCTGGGGTCGACCACCTCCAGCGTCCGCCCGTCCTTGGCGTCGGTGTACTCGCCACCGATAAAGTTGCGCAGCCGTTCGCCGCTCATCTCGATCCTTCCTGGGCGCCGCCGCCCGAACTGTCCCGTTGGCCTGACCCTGACAGACGTTCCAGCCCAACACAAGTGATTCCGTTGTTACGATCCAGTTTCACGACTAATTCACTTGGACCAGCCGCCTCACACCCTCGATGCCGCAGCTAGGAGTACCAACGATGACGGAGGAGCGCCCTCCCGCCCGCCGGGGCTCCGCCCGGCCGCCCGTCCACCTCGACGAGACCGCCAAGCGGATCATCGAGCAGCTCCAGCAGGACGGCCGCCGCTCCTACGCCGCCATCGGCAAGGCCGTCGGCCTCTCCGAGGCCGCGGTCCGGCAGCGCGTGCAGAAGCTCCTCGACACCGGCGTCATGCAGATCGTCGGCGTGACCGACCCGCTGATGCTCGGCTTCTCCCGGCAGATGATGATCGGCGTGAAGTGCGAGGGCGACCTGGAGACGATCGCCGACGAGCTCGCCGCCGTCGACGAGATCGACTACGTCGTCATCGCCGCCGGCTCGTTCGACATCCTGCTCGAGCTGGTCTGCGAGGACGACGAGCGCCTCCTGGAACTGCTGGGCCGGATCCGCGCCGTGCCCGGCGTCGTCTCCACGGAGAGCTTCGTCTACCTCAAGCTGCGCAAACAGACCTACTCCTGGGGGACCCGCTGAGGCCGCGCGCCGCCGTCCGCCTTCGCCCGCCATCCGTCGATTCTCGTCCCCAATGAGGATGTCCCGGCAACCCCTCGCGGCGTACTTTGAGATGCCGCAAGGAAGGAGACCGGCCATGTCTGAGTCGGTCCGTCCGGACCTTCCCGCCTCTGGAACCGACGACCGCATCGCTCTGAGCACGTCCGCCGAGCAGCTCCTCGCCATCCGCAAGGCCGCCGATCTGATCGGCTGGAACGTCGCCGACTACGTCCTGTCCGCCGCCCTCGACCGCGCGGAACGCGACCTGTACGAGCACGCCGCCGCCCTCCGCGCCGCCAACCCCGGCCCACCCCCGGCCCCCAAGGCGACCGAGCCCTTCCTAGCCCTCCTCCTAGCCCTGAGCTAACCCCCGGACGCCCCCGCCCCAACAGCGGGGGCGCCCCCGCAAGCCGCCAAACAACCCTCCCCGAGCACCACAGCCTCGCGCAGCCGATGGATCCAGCAGCGCCTTCACTGGCCCAGACAAACCAGCCCAGTCAGTGACCCGGCACCCCACCGGTTTCTGCGAAGGATCGCCCGGCGGCTCGGGGTCAGGCGGCTCGGGGTCAGGCGGCTCGGGGTCAGGCGGCTCGGGGTCAGGCTCGGGGTCAGGCGAAGGCGGTGGATAGGCGGGAGGCGTAGTCGGCGGCCTCGGCGTCGGAGTCGTACTTCTGGCGGGGCCAGAAGAAGCCCCTCAGACCGTCCTTGCGGTTGCGTGGAACGACGTGCACGTGGAGGTGGGGGACGCTCTGGCTGATGCGGTTGTTCATGGCGACGAAGGAGCCGGCCGCGCCGAGCACCGACTCCATGGCTGCTGCGAGCCGCTGCGCGTGCTGGAAGTACGGGCCGACGAGGTCGGCGGGCAGGTCCGGCAGCGTCTCGACATGCGTCCGCGGCACCAGCAGCGTGTGCCCCTTGAAGAGCGGCCGGACATCGAGGAACGCGAGCGCGTCCGGAGCGTCGAGGACGATGTGGGCGGGGCGCTCTCCCTTCACGATCTCGCAGAATATGCAGGGCTTGCCGGACGCGGAGTCAGCCATGCGCGGCATTCTGCCGCCCTCCGCCTGCGTGCGCAGCCTCCTCCCTAACGGCGTCCTTAGGTTTCCGCGACTACCCTTCGTGTCCTATGCGGCTCGACGATGTCGCCTTCCGCTATCACCGGAGGGGCCCCTGGGTGCTGCGGGACGTCACGCTCTCCCTACCGGCGGGCAGCGTCACCGAGGTGACCGGACGGAACGGCGCGGGAAAGTCCACCCTTCTCCGCCTCATCGCCGGCCTTCGCGCCCCCGGGCGGGGCTCGGTGCGGGACAGGCCGAGCCGGATCGGATACGCGCCCGAGCGCTTCCCCGTGGACCAGCCGTTCACCGTCCGCTCCTACCTCGGCCACATGGCCGCCGTCAGGCGCGCGCCCAAGGACGCGATCGGAACGTGGGCCGAGCGTCTGTCTTTCGATCACCTCCTCGACGTGCGGTTGCCGGAGCTGTCCAAGGGCAGTGCGCAGAAGGTCGGGCTCGCCCAGGCGCTCATGGACGATCCGGGCCTCCTCATCCTCGACGAGCCGTTCGCCGGCCTGGACGCGGCGACCCGCGACACCCTCCCGGGCCTGATCGCCGGCCTCGCCGCCGAGGGCGCAACCGTGGTCATCAGCGACCACCAGCGCTGCATCGAATCCCTTCCGGGCATCGACCGGCTCCAGGTCGCGAACGGCACGGTGACGCGCCTGGCTCCCGGCGAGGAACCGGACGCACCGAGGCTCACGGTGCTCGAGGTCGTGGTGCCCGAAGCCGACGCCGACACTGCGGAGACCAAACTCCGCGCCGACGGCTACACCGTGCGGAGGCCCGACCAGTGATCACCAAGCCCCCCGCAAACACCGAAGCGCTTCCAGAAGACAGCCGACAACCCGCCTACGAGACCCCTGCCTCCCCCCGCAATGAGGCCAGCCTCCTAAGCCGGCAATGGCCACCAGCCCACGCCCGGCACACCCACTTAAGGAGAGAACACCCCAACCGCCCGATCCCCGAACCGAAAGACCGTCAGGGGCGGCGACCGAACAGCGATCCGGCGCACAGCCGAATCCTCCGCGGGAGTTCGGAGCGCGAGTGGGGGGGGTGGGGGCGGTGATCGCGCTCGCGCGGTTCCAGGTCGAGGGGTACGTGCGTTCGCTGCGCGTCCTGCATCCGGTGATCGTCGTGGCGCTGGTCATGGTGCTCGTGCTCGTGCAGGGGCCGGGCGGGCCGGAGCGGATCAAGCTGTCCGTCGGCACCTTCGGCGACGTGGCGGCGTTCATGTTCCCGATCTGGGCTTGGACGGCACGGGCCCTGCTGGACACGCAGCCCGACGAGCAGCGGGCGCTGTCGGCGACCGCGGCGCGGCACCGCTGGACGCCCACGTGGGCGGGGTTGGCCGCCGCATACGCGGTGAACGTGTTCTTGGGCGTCATCGTGCTCGCCATTCCTCTCGTGCAGGCACTCCAGGTCGGTGCTCCAGGGCGGGCAATCCTCGCGGGGTGCGCGCTGAGCGTTCCGGTGGCGATCGCCGGCACGCTGCTCGGTGCATGGACGAGCCGGGCGTTCATCCCGGACCCCGGGGTGTCGCTGCTGGCGCTGCTGGGCGGTGCGACGGCGGTCCTCCTGCTGGGGCTGGGACGCCTCTCGTGGCTCTCTGTCCCGATGATCGAGTGGCTGCGGTCGGCGCACGACGGCCCGGACCGCTTCCTCGCGGACTTCCCCGGACTGGTGCTGCACCTCGCCCTCTGGTCGGTCGTCGTGGGCGGCGCATACGTGTTCGCCGCGCGGCTGCGTCGCTGACCGCCCGCACCGCTGCGCGGCGGTCGCACGCTCCGGATGTCATGCCGCTTGAACGGTCAGCCATGCACCCTCCAGCGGAGCGCTCCGGTGGGAGCAGAAGTAGACGCGGCCCGGGTCGCCCCAGTACCAGCCGAGGCGGTCGTCGGAGTCGAGCTGGAGCAGGAGGCGCCAGTCGTCGGCGGCCGCCAGGTCGTCGGCCGACAGTTCCGGGGCGTCGAGGGTCTCCAGCGGACGGCCCGTCGAGGCGTACAGGCAGTCGGGGCCGACCGGCCGCTGGACGAGGTCGGGCCAGCCGCCCAGCTGATGCGCCGGGGCGTCGGGCGTGACATGCCGGGACCAGACCGCGTGCAGCTGCTCATATTCGGCCAGGAAGCCGCGGTGGACGCGCTCCAACCGCCGCATGACGGGCTCCTGCGGTGACGGCAGGGACAGGAACGGAGCTGCGCCCAGCTCGGCCGGCGGATAGGACACGGTGCCGGGCGGTGGTTCGGCGGGGTGCAGGTCGCCGGTGAACACGCGCCACCCGTCCCGCTGCCCGCACGCGTCACCCCACGGCCGCGGGGTCTCGCTGGCGTAGTAGAAGGCGGTCGTGCCGGAGCGGGGAAGATCGGGGATCGTCCCGAAGACGGCGAGTTCGGCGAAGTCGACGGCGCCCAGGAAGTCGAGCGGACGGCCCCTCCAGACGGGCCAGGCCGCGGCGGCCGGCAGCAGCGGCGCGCCGCCGAGCCTCACCGGTATGCCGTCACCGGCGGCGCCGAGCCGCACCGCGGGCCGGGCCAGGGACAGCAGGACCGAGATGATCTCGGAGGTGAACAGGAGGCCGAGGAAGGCGGTCAGCCGCCGGCGCTGCGCGTCGAAGTCGTCCATGCCCAGCAGCCTGCTGGGCGCCGGCGGCGGTCACCACCCCGCGGCGAAAATGTGGATAACTCCGCGGCGGTGATCGTTCTCAGCGGCCTTCGAGGGCTCCGGCGAGCTGGGTGAGGAAGCGGTCGACCTCCTGCTCGTCGTAGCCCGGGCCCAGGCGGACGACGCGGAACGCGCTCTCCCGGACGTCCCGCGCCGACACCGGCGGCGCCGCGCCGCGCAGCCCGGAGATGACGCGGTCCAGGAACGCGTCGACGTCCCGGACGTCGTAGCCCGGGCGGATGCCCGAGCCGGCGAACCGGGCGTTCTGGATCCAGTTGATCAGCCATGCGGGATTCGCCCGGGGCCGGCCGGGACGCTCGGCGATCGGCGCCTTCGTCTCCAGCTCCCTGATGCACTCGCGCACCAGGTCGTCCACCGCGCGGCGGTCGTAGCCGCGCAGCACGACGTCGAAGCGCGCCGTGCGCACCTCGTCCGCGGACATCGGCGGCCCGCCGTTCAGCGCGCCCGAGATCCGTTCGAGGAGGCCGTCCACCTGTGTCCGGTCGTAGCCCCGCAACGCCACCGGCAGCCGCGTGCTCATGAGCGCCACCGTGCTCCTCAGCCCTCGTCCCCGCGCCCGCGGGGCCCGGGGGGCGCCGCCGGCGCGCTCAGTCCTTCGTCGCCGCGGCCAGCTGTCCGCAGGCCCCGTCGATCTCCCTGCCCCGAGTGTCGCGCACCGTGACCGGGACCCCGTGGGCCTCCAGGCGGCGGACGAACTCGCGCTCGTCCTCCGGCCGCGAGGCGGTCCACTTGGAGCCCGGCGTCGGATTCAACGGGATCAGATTGACGTGTACGAGGTGGCCGCGCAAGAGCCTGCCGAGAAGATCGGCCCGCCAGGCCTGGTCGTTGACGTCCTTGATGAGCGCGTACTCGATCGAGACACGCCGTCCGCTGCGCTCGGCGTAGGCCCACGCGGCGTCCAGGACCTCGGCGACCTTCCACCGGTTGTTGATCGGGACGAGGTCGTCGCGCAGCTCGTCGTCGGGCGCGTGCAGCGACACCGCGAGCCGCACCGACATGTCCTCGGCGGCCAGCTTCTCGATCGCCGGGACGAGGCCGACCGTGGACACGGTGACGGACCGCTGGGAGATCCCCAGGCCGGCCGGTGCCGGATCGGTGATGCGGTGGACCGCGCCGATCACGGCCTTGTAGTTCGCGAGCGGCTCCCCCATGCCCATGAAGACGATGTTGGAGACCCGCCCGGGGCCGCCGGGGATGCGCCCGCGCGCCATCGCGCGCGCGCCCGCGGCGACCTGTTCCACGATCTCGGCCGTGGAGAGGTTACGGGTGAGCCCGGCCTGCCCCGTGGCGCAGAACGGGCAGTTCATGCCGCAGCCCGCCTGGGACGAGACGCACATCGTGGCCCGGTCCGGGTACCGCATCAGCACCGACTCGAACAGGACCCCGTCGAACGCCTTCCAGACCGTCTTCAGCGTCCTGCCGCCGTCGCAGTCCAGCTCGCGCACCGGGGTGAGCAGCGAGGGCAGCAGCTCGGACACCAGCCGGTCGCGCACGGCGGCGGGCAGGTCGGTCATCTTCGCCGGGTCGTCGACGAGCCGGGCGAAGTAGTGGCGCGACAGCTGGTCGGCCCGGAACGGCTTCTCGCCCAGCTCCGCGACCGCCTCGCGGCGTTCGGCCTGCGTGAGGTCGGCCAGGTGCCGGGGCGGCTTGCCGCGCCGCGGCGCGGCGAAGACGAGCTTCGCCGGGGTCTTCTTGGGCGCGGCGCCCGCGGTGGCGGGCTCGGTGGTGGCAGACATGGTCCTTCCAGTGTCGCAAACACCTGACGATGCCTCGTCCGCTCGCAGGCACGCTCTGTCCGCCTGCAGGCGCGCTTCGTCCGCCCGCAGGCACGCTCCCTTCCGGCCGTGGGCGCGCCCTTCCAGCGGGCGCTACGACATCGCTGCACATGACCTTGTCTGCGACTAAGGTCTCGATCATGTCGGTTTTGCGCAGGGGTGCCGCTTCGCCGAGGAGCCCCGCCGCCACGATCGTCCACGCCGAGGCCAGCCCGTACGGCAGCCGGAGGCTCGTCGTCGAGTCCGACGGTGACGTGACCTCGGCCTACCTGCGGGACGCGCGAGACTCGGTGATCGGCGCAGTCTGGGTCGCCAACCACTGCAAGGCCCCGTCCTCACTGGACCGGAAGCGGCTGGACGCGGGCGCCACGCCGCTACTGCCGGAGTCCCATGTCGCCCATCCGCAGGGACGCGAGGCCGTCGACGCCTCCGCCCTCGAGGTGGTGTGGTTCGAGGAGGGCGACGGAGCCGCCGTGCTGGAGGCCGGCGACCCCCTGTTCGTGATCCCGGGATGGTCCGACATGGGCCGCGGTATCCCCGGCTACGCGCGCGACGCGACGCGGCAGAGCCCGTTCGCCTTCCCCATGGAAGAGGAGATCGCGGAGTTCGGCCCGCGCATCGAGCGCGCCCGCGAGCACTGGAAGATGTGCCGCGCCGACGGCTCCTGGGCGGAGTTCCAGCAGTCGGTTCTAGGCCACCTGCTACAGCGGCTCGGTCCCGGCGGCCACTACTGGCACGACGTGGGGCGTCAGCTCGCAGGAGGCAAGGCCAGTACATCCCCGACAGTGGGCGTGACGGAGCGGCCCGCGCGCGGCAATCGTGATTTCACCGTGCTCAGCTCGGTCGGGATGAGCCGCCAGCGGATGCCCACCGTCGAACTGTACGAGGACGACGTCGCCCCGTACGCCCGCATAGAGCTCGCTGTGGCGAGCACACTGCCCAGCCAGCGCGCGGGGAGCATCTTCCCGTGGCTCGCCCAGTACCCGTGGCGATCGGTGACCTGGTTCGCCCCTGGCGACGTGGTCAAGTGGTACCACGAGGCCCGCACGTTCCCCCTGGGAAGCGGGGACAGCGCGTGGGAAGGCGTGCTCCTCCTGGACGATCCCACCCGGCTGGCAGGGCCGGAGGCGCCCGCCCTCACCGGGCTGACCGTGCAGGGCGATCCCGTCCGGTGGCTGTGGCTCGTCCCCATCACCGGTGAGGAGCACCGGTACGCCAAGAGCGAGGGCTCGGACGCGCTCATCCGGCGCCTGGCGCAGCAGGGACGCTCCTGGGTCGTCTCCTAGCCCGCGAGGCGACCCGGCTCCCTCCCGACCCTCAAGCAGCGGCCGGGCCAGGGTCTAGCTGGGGACGAACAGCTCCAGCAGCAGCCACACCACGGGGGCCGTCGCGACCAGCGAGTCGAGGCGGTCCATGACGCCGCCGTGGCCCGGCAGGAGCGTTCCCATGTCCTTGATGCCGAGATCCCGCTTGATCATCGACTCGATGAGGTCGCCGCCGGTCGCGGTCACCACGGCGGCGAGGCCGACCAGCGCGCCCTGCCAGGCGTGCCCGCCGTCCAGCAGCCACCACACCAGCGCGCCACCGACGATCATGCAGGTGATCGCGGAGCCGGTGACGCCCTCCCACGTCTTCTTCGGGCTGATCGTGGGGGCGAGCTTGTGCTTGCCGAGGAACGTGCCGGCGAAGTAGCCGCCGATGTCGCTGGCCACCGTGGTCGCGATGAAGATGACGGTGCGGTCGTCCCCGTCGCCCGGCCGCATGAGCAGCGCGACGATCCCGCCCATCAGCACCAGGTATCCGGCGACGAACGCGCCCGCGCTGACGTCCCGGACGTAGCCGTCCGCGCCCTCGGTCATCCGGATCAGCATCATGCTGAGCACGGTGAGCGACACCGCCGCGACCACGGCGGTGGGCCCCCATACATAGGACACGACCGGAGTGGCCACCATGCCCGTCGCGAGCGGGATGAACGGGACCTGGATGCCGCGCGACTTGAAGGCGTCCGTCAGCTCCCGCATACCGAGGAAGAGGAAGACCACCATCACGGCAAGGAAGATCGGCTTGACCGTGTAGAGCGACAGCAGTACCAGCGCCCCGAGGGCGACGCCCACTCCGATGGCCATCGGCAGGTTCCGGCCGGTCCTGCTCTGGCGTCCGCCATCGGACGGGTCCTGGGGCGGCTCCCCTTCGGGTTCAGCACGCGCGCCCGTCGGGCCCGTCGCGGACGTCGCGGACGTCGCGCCGGAGGGCACCGCGTCCTCGGCGGCGGTGCCTGCGGGGGTGTCCGGCGCCTCGCCGGAGGGCGAGTCCAGAGCTTCTCCCGGGGGTGGGCCGGGCATGTCGACCTCCGGCTCATCCGGGGAGCCCGCGGGCTCCCCGGCGTCGTCGAGTCCCATCAAACTTCGAGCAGTTCGGCCTTCTTGTGCTCGAGCAGCTCGTCGATCTGCGCCACGTACTTGTGCGTGGTGTCGTCGAGCTCCTTCTCCGCACGCCGCACCTCGTCCTCGCCGACCTCGCCGTCCTTGGCGAGCTTGTCGAGGGTGTCCTTGGCGCGCCGCCGGATGTTGCGGATGGAGATCTTGCTGTCCTCGGCCTTGGTGCCGGCGACCTTGACGAAGTCCTTGCGGCGCTCCTCCGACAGCTCGGGGAAGACCACCCGGATGACGTTGCCGTCGTTGGTGGGGTTCACGCCGAGGTCGCTGTCGCGGATCGCCTTCTCCACCGCCTGCATGGACGACTTGTCGAACACCTGCACGATGACCATCCGCGGCTCCGGCAGCGTGAACGACGCCAGCTGGTTGACCGGCGTCGGCGTGCCGTAGTACTCCGCGGTGATCTTGTTGAACATGGCGGGGGTGACCCGGCCGGTGCGGATGGCCTGGAAGTCCTCCTTGGCGACCGCGACCGCCTTCTCCATCTTCTCCTCGGCTTCGAGGAGGGTCTCGTCGATCACTGTGACTCCCATGTCATCTGGTCGGCCCTGGCACCGCGTTCCGGGCAGCGGTCAGCCCTGTGCCGGGCTGACCAGCGTGCCGATCTTCTCACCCCGGACGGCCCGGACGATGTTGCCCTGCCCCATGAGGTCGAAGACCACGATGGGGAGCGCGTTGTCCATGCAGAGACTGATGGCCGTGGCGTCCATGACCTTCAGACCCCGCTGTAGAACCTCACCGTAATCCAAACGGTCGAACTTGACCGCCTCTGGACTCTTACGGGGATCGGCGTCGTAGACGCCGTCGACCTGAGTGGCCTTCAGGACGGCCTCGGCACCGATCTCCAGCGCGCGCTGCGCGGCGGTCGTGTCGGTGGAGAAGAACGGCTGCCCCAGCCCCGCGCCGAAGATGACGACCCGGCCCTTCTCCAGGTGCCGGATGGCGCGCCGCGGGATGTACGGCTCGGCCACCTGGCTCATGGTGATGGCGGTCTGCACCCGGGTGTCGAGCCCGAGCTTCTCGAGGAAGTCCTGCAGCGCCAGGCAGTTGATGACCGTGCCGATCATCCCCATGTAGTCGGCGCGGCCGCGGTCCATGCCGCGCTCGGCCATGACCGCGCCGCGGAACATGTTCCCGCCGCCGCACACGACCGCGACCTGCACGCCGTCCTTCACGGCCTCGGAGATGGCCTCCGCCACGTGCTGCACGACCTCGGGGTCGATGCCCAGGGGATCGCGCCCGGCGAACGCCTCGCCCGAGAGCTTCAGCAGCACCCGCTTCCAGCCCGCGCGCGGCGCGTGCTGCCCGGACGACGGGGCCGCCGTCGCACTGGTGGTCGTCTTCTCCGGCACGTCGGCGGCCTCCTCGTTGCGTCGCTGAATCTCGGGTCCCTGTCTCCAGAGTGCCCTTACGCCTGCCCGACCTTGAACCGGGCGAAGCGCACGACCTTCACGCCGGCCTCGTCCAGGACCTTCGCGATGGTCTTCTTGCCGTCCTTCACGAACGCCTGCTCGACCAGC
The DNA here is from genome assembly GCF_040651755.1 of Actinomadura sp. NPDC048394. Classification (NCBI taxonomy): domain Bacteria; kingdom Bacillati; phylum Actinomycetota; class Actinomycetes; order Streptosporangiales; family Thermomonosporaceae; genus Actinomadura; species Actinomadura sp. NPDC048394. The sequence continues at coordinate 44,568 of NZ_JBEZJL010000050.1, forward strand.
ACGAAGTCGCGGAAGTAGGCGTTCACCCGGCCCTCGACGATCTTCGGGATGGCCTGCTCCGGCTTGCCCTCGTCGCGGGTGAGCTGCTCGGCGAGCGCCCGCTCCTTCTCGATCACCTCGGCGGGGATCTCCTCGCGGGTGAGGTACTTGGGCGCCATCGCCGCGATCTGCTGCGCGACGTCCTTGGCGACCTCGGTGTTCTCCTTGTCCAGCTCGACCAGGACGCCGGTGGTCGGCGGCAGGGACGGGTCGGACTTGTGCAGGTAGCTGGCCACGTACGCGCCCTGGAAGTGGGCGAAGCGGCGCAGCTCCAGCTTCTCGCCGATCTTGGCGCTGTTCTCCTCGATCAGGGCCTGGACGGTCTTGCCGGCCTCGATCTCGGCGCCGAGCAGGGTCGCCGCGTCCGCCGCGCCGCTGCCCGCCGCGAACTCGACCAGCCGGTTCGCCAGCTCGATGAACTGCGCGTTCTTGGCGACGAAGTCGGTCTCGCAGTTGAGCTCCAGCAGCGCGCCGTCGCCCGAGCCGTTGAAGTGCTCGGCGACCAGGCCGTTGGCGGCGGTGCGCTCGGCGCGCTTGCCGACGTCCTTGGCGCCCTTGAGGCGCAGCAGCTCCGTGGCCTTCTCGAAGTCGCCGTCCGCCTCGGTCAGGGCGTTCTTGACGGCCATCATGCCGGAGCCGGTCAGGTCGCGAAGCCGCTTGACGTCAGCGGCGGTGAAGTTGGCCATCGCTCTCTTCGCTTCTCTCGTCGTTGGTCGTGGACCCGCGACGGTCCCGGCGGCGTCGCGAGGACGCCGCCGGGACCGCGGGATCAAGCCTGCTGGCCCTCGGCGGGGGCGTCGGCCGGAGCCTCGGCGGGCGCCTCGGCAGGAGCCTCGGCCTCGGCCTCGGCCGGGGCCTCGGCGGCCGGCGCGGCCTCGGCGGGCGCCTCGGCCGGAGCGGCGGCGGCCTCACCCTCGGCCTGCTTGTTCTCCAGCAGGTCGCGCTCCCACTCGGCCAGCGGCTCGGCGGCACCGGAGGCGGCGCCCTCGGCCGGCTTCTCGTCGCCGCCGGACGCGGCGCCCGCGCGCGCGAGGAGACCGTCGGCGACCGAGTCGGCGACGACGCGGGTCAGCAGGCTGACGCTGCGGATGGCGTCGTCGTTGCCCGGGACCGGGTAGTCGACCTCGTCGGGGTCGCAGTTGGTGTCGAGGATGGCCACGACCGGGATGCCGAGCTTCTTGGCCTCGTTGACCGCGATGTGCTCCTTCTTGGTGTCCACGATCCAGATGGCGCTCGGGACCTTCGCCATGTCGCGGATACCGCCGAGGGTGCGCTCCAGCTTGTCCTTCTCGCGGCGCAGGCCGAGGAGCTCCTTCTTGGTCATGCCGGAGCCGGCCACGTCGTCGTAGTTGATCTCCTCCAGCTCCTTGAGCCGGGTGAGCCGCTTGTGGACGGTGGAGAAGTTGGTCAGCATGCCGCCCAGCCAGCGCTGGTTGACGTAGGGCATGCCGACGCGGGTCGCCTGCTCGGCGATGGACTCCTGCGCCTGCTTCTTGGTGCCGACGAACAGGATCGTGCCGCCGTGCGCGACCGTGGCCTTGACGAACTCGAAGGCGCGGTCGATGTAGGACAGCGACTGCTGCAGGTCGATGATGTAGATGCCGTTGCGCTCGGTGAGGATGAAGCGCTTCATCTTCGGGTTCCACCGGCGGGTCTGGTGGCCGAAGTGGACGCCGCTCTCGAGGAGCTGCCGCATGGTGACGACGGGTGCCATTGCCCGTGTTCTCCTTCTCTGGCCCTGCCGGGCCGCATTTGGTTGTCGCCCTGCGCCCGGGCATCGCCCCACCGTCGCCGCGGCGACGGACCGAGGGGCGGCGCCCCACCATGTCTTCGGTGGCATGCGGACGCGTGAAATCAGCCGCCGGGACGCCCCTTGGCGGCTGTGATCCGGAACGTTCCCCGGATCCGTGACCTCTCCGCTCACCGGGAGCGGCTTCCCGCCTCCCCGCCGGACGGCGGATCGGCGACGGCCTGGCCCTGGCCGGTGTCCTTCCGGGCACGCATACAGATTATCAGGGCGCGGACGCCCCCGTGAATCAACGGACCGAGCGGTTATCCACAGTTGGCGCACCTCCTCGACGGCCGGTCCACCGGGCGGCAGGCTCCTGGGCATGACGTTGCTCACACTGCTCCTCACCTGCGTGATCACCGCCGTCTCCCCCGGAGCGAACGCATTGGGCTCCCCGGGCGCGCACGCGGTCGACTTCCCGGGAGCGCACGCGGTCGTCTCCCCCGGAACGAACGCCTGGCGATGGCCCTTAGGCCCGCCCACACCGCGGGTCCTGCGCGCCTTCTCGCCGCCCGCGGTCCCGTGGGGTCCCGGCCACCGCGGGGTCGACCTCGCGGCACGGGCCGGCGAGCCGGTGTACGCCGCCGGCGCCGGACGGGTCTCCTACGCCGGAAGCCTGGCCGGCCGGGGCGTCGTCGCGGTCGATCACGGGCCGCTGCGCACGACGTACCTGCCCGTCCAGCCCAGCGTCAAGGCCGGGCGCCAGGTGGCCTTGGGCGCCCGTATCGGCGTCTTGGAGGACGGCCGTCTTCACTGCCCGACGCCATGCCTGCACTGGGGTCTGCGTAAAGGCCGCGTCTATCTGGACCCTCTGAGCCTGGTCAGGCGGGAAGTACGGCTGCTTCCCCAGTGGCCGCGGGCCGCACCGCCGCAGGAGGCATCGGGGAAGGCCCACGAACGACATCCCCCGTCCGAGCAGCCGCCCGCTCCGAACATGACGCTCCGTGACGCGACGACGGCCACGGGCGGGGCCGTCACGGGACTCGTCGTCGCCTACTCGCTGTCCTTCGCCTGGCGCCGAACTCGCGCACGCGGCCGCTCCCGACGTCCGCCGCCCGGCGTGATCGACCTCGCCCATGAGCGCCGCCTGCGCCGCGTCCCCCAGAGCCGCCAGGAACGCTCCTAGTCGTCCCTGGCGGCCCGGGGGTGGGCCTGGCGGTGGACCTGCTTGAGCCGTTCGGCCGAGACGTGCGTGTAGAGCTGGGTGGTCTGCAGGGACGCGTGGCCGAGGATCTCCTGGACGCTGCGGAGGTCCGCGCCGCCCTCCAGCAGGTGCGTGGCGGCCGTGTGGCGCAGCCCGTGGGGGCTGAGGTCGGGCATCGTCCCCGCGTCGGCGATCCGTGAATGGACGATGCGGCGGGCGCTGGTCGGGTGGAGGCGCCCTCCGCGAGCGCCGAGGAACAGGGCCGGGCCGCTGGTCTCCGTCGCCACCGCCGGGCGTCCGGCCCTGAGCCAGTCCTCGACGGCCCGGACGGCCGGCTCGCCGATCGGGACGGTGCGCTCACGGTTCCCCTTGCCCAGGACGCGTACGGTCCGGCGGCCGGTGTCCAGGTCGTCGATGTCGAGGCCGCAGAGTTCGCTGACGCGCACGCCCGTCCCGTAGAGGACCTCCAGCACGGCCAGGTCGCGCAACCCCATCGGCCCTTCGGCGTCCAGGGTCTCGAGAAGGCGCGCCGCATCGTCCTGGGTGAGCACACCGGGGAGGTCGCGGCGCTTCTTCGGCGTGCCCAGCAACAGGCCGGGGTCGTTCTCCAGTAGCCCGCGCCGGTGCAGGTGGTGGGTGAAGGCCCGGACGGCCGCCGTCCTGCGAGCGAGCGTGGCGCGCGCCCGCCCGAGGGCGTGCTGGCGGGCGAGCCACGCGCGCAGGAGCGACACGTCCACTTCTGCCGGTTCCGTCACGCCGACGGTTGAGGCGTATGCGCACAGGTCCGCCAGATCACCGAGGTAGGCGCGCAGCGTGTGCGGTGATACGCCGCGCTCGGCGTGCAGGTGCCGACCGAACTCGTCCACGGCCTCGTTCAGATCCACAAGGCCACGCTGCGGCACCCGCCCGTCCCGAGCAAGCACCCACCACCGTTTTCACCGGATCGCCCCGAATGTCGCGGCGTTTTCCACAGAACGCGGTTCCAGTTCTCCGCGGATCCGGCGTCCGGCAGCGTCGGAGCCCGGAGGTGAGGCGCATGAACGCCCGCATCGAACTGGGCCGTCGCGGAGAGGACGCGGCGGCCGCCTACCTGACCGGGCTCGGCTGGACGGTGCTCGACCGCAACTGGCGCTGCCCCGAAGGCGAGCTCGACATCGTCGCGCACGACGGCCGCGGCCACGTCGTCTGCGAGGTGAAGACCCGCCGCTCCGCCCGGTACGGCGACCCGCTCGAGGCCATCACGGCCGCCAAGTCGTCCCGGTTACGGCGGCTGGCCTGGCGGTGGGCCGCCGCGCACGGCGTCGGCGGCGCGCAGGTCCGGGTGGACGTGCTCGGCCTGGTCGTCAAGGGCGACGGCTTCTCGATCGATCATCTGAAGGAGGTGTGCTGAATGACGCTCGCCAAGACCCGCTCGGTGTCCCTGGTGGGGGTGGACGGCTTCGTCGTGGACGTCGAGGCCGCGCTCACCAGCGGGGTGCCCGGCCTGCACCTGGTCGGGCTGCCCGACACGGCCCTCAGCGAGGCCCGCGACCGCGTCCGTGCGGCGATCTTCAACTCCGGCGAGGACTGGCCCAACCGGCATGTCACCGTCTCGCTGTTCCCTGCGAGCATGCCCAAGAAGGGTTCGATCTTCGACGTGGCCATTGCGGTGGCCTTGCTCGCGGCGGCCGAGGTCGTCCCTGCGCGGTCGTGCGCGGGGCTGGTGCTGATCGGCGAGCTCGGCCTGGACGGCCGGCTCCGGCCCATCCAGGGCGTGCTGCCCGCGGTCCTGGCCGCCGCCAACTACGGCTGCCGCACCGTCGTCGTCCCGCGGGCGAACGCCGCCGAGGCCGAACTCGTACCGGGCGTGGAGGTGGTCTCCGCCGCGACGCTGCGCGGGCTGCTGTGCATCCTGCGAGACGAACCGCCGCCCATCGAGGAGGCGGAGCCCGACGAAAAGACGGTGGCGACCGACGGGGCGGCGATCCGGCGGCCCGACGTCCCGGCCGACCTCGACCTGGCCGACGTCCGGGGCCAGGCGGAGGCGCGGCGGGCCCTGGAGATCAGCGCCGCGGGCGGGCATCACCTGTACTTCACCGGGCCGCCGGGCTGCGGGAAGACCATGCTGGCCGAACGGCTGCCGACACTGATGCCGCCGCTGGAGCCCGACTCCGCGCTCGAGGTCACCGCCATCCACTCGGTCGCCGGTACGCTCCCGCCCGGCCAGCCGCTGATCACCCAGCCGCCCTTCCACGCACCGCATCACACCGCCAGCCGGGCGTCCATGGTCGGCGGCGGCTCGGGCCGGGTCCTGCAGCCGGGCGCCGTCTCCCTCGCCCACAGGGGGATCTTGTTCCTGGACGAAGCGCCCGAGTTCATGGCGGGGACCCTTGACGCCCTCCGCCAGCCGCTCGAAGAGGGCGAGGTGCGCATCAGCCGGGCCGAGGGCACCTCCCGGTTCCCCGCCCGCTTCACCCTCGTCCTCGCGGCCAACCCGTGCCCGTGTGCGGCCGCCAAGCAGGTCGACTGCTCCTGCGCCCCCGGAGTGCGCCGCAAGTACAGCACCCGCGTCACCGGGCCGCTCCTCGACCGCATCGACCTCAAACTGGAGCTGGCGCCCGCAACCAGAGCCGAACTCCGCTACGACCTGGAATTCGCCGAGGCCAGCAAGGTGGTGGCCGACCGGGTCATGCTCGCCAGGGAGCGCACGCTGAAACGCCTGACCGGCACCCCATGGCGCACCAACTCCGAGATCCCGGGCCCGGAACTGCGACGCCGCTTCACGCCCGGCCCCGAGGCAATGCGGATGGTGGACGAGTCGCTGCAGCGCGGCACGCTCAGCGCACGCGGCCTCGACCGCGTCCTGCGCGTCGCATGGACGATCGCCGACCTCGGCGGCCACGACGAGCCCGACGCGGACGACATCGGCGGCGCCCTTGCGCTCTGGCACGCGGGGCGGTCATGACCACGATCCCCATGACACCGGAGCGGGAGGCCCGCGCCGCCCTCACCGCCGTCGCCGAACCCGGCGACGCGTTCCTCAACCGCGTCGTCGGCCACTGCGGCGCCGAAGGGGCACTCGACGTGATCCGCACCGGCGCCCTCCCCGCCGACCTGCCCGCCGCGCCTAAGGAGATCCAGCGGCTGGAGCACTGGCGCATCCGCCTGGCCGCCGCCGAACCCGACCGCGACCTGGCCGTCTGCGCGCAGTTCGGCGGCCGCCTCGTCTGCCCTGGGGAACCGGAGTGGCCCACCACCCTCGACGACCTCGGCGGCGAGCGCCCCTACGCGCTCTGGCTCCGCGGCCCCGAGGACCTGCGCCACGCCTGCCTGAGATCGGTCGCCATGGTCGGCTCGCGCGCCTCGTCCCCGTACGGGCAGCGGATGGCCTCCGACTTCGCCTCCGAACTCGCCGACGACGGCTGGACGGTGGTCTCCGGCGGAGCGCTCGGCATCGACGCCGCCGCCCACCGCGGCTCTCTCGCCGCCGACGGCCGCACGGTCGCGGTCCTCGCCAACGGCGTGGACGTCCCCTACCCCGCCTCGAACGAGGGCCTGTTCGCGGAGATGGCACGCCGATCCCTGCTGGTGAGCGAGTCGCCGCCCGGCACGCATCCGCACCGGCTGCGCTTCCTCGTCCGCAACCGGGTGATCGCCGCCCTCTCCCGCGGCTCGGTGATCGTCGAGGCGGAGGCACGCAGCGGCGCCCTCAACACCGCCGCATGGGCCCGCAAGCTCGGCCGCGTGCTGATGGCCATGCCGGGCCCGGTCACCTCCCGCTCATCGGTCGGCTGCCACCAGCTCCTCCGCCAGGAGGACACCGTCCTCGTGAGCCGCACCGAGGAGATCATCGAGGCCGTCGGGCGGCTGGGCGCCGACCTGGCGCCGCCCCCGCAGACGCCCGTCCTCCCCCGCGACCGGCTGGAACCGGTCACCCGCGCCGTCCTGGAGGCCTTCCCCGCCCGGGGCACGACCGGCCCCGCGGCCCTGGCCGCCAAGGCCGGCATGGACCTGGCCGCCATCAACGCGAAGCTCGGCCTGCTGGCCGCGTCCGGCTTCATAGAACGGGCCGCCAACGGCTGGCGCCTCACCAAGTCCGCCAAGTCCCCCCGCTAACGCCCACGACCCACCAGGAGAAGCCATGCCCCCCACGAACATCCCAAGCAGCCAGACACCCCCCGCAACCCCCCACACCAGCCCCGGCCCAGACCCGACCAGGCCCCCGCCGCGCCCCGGCCCAAGCCCCGGCACACCCGTCCAGTCACCACCGCGCCCCGGCCAGGCGCCCGCCACGTTCGGCCAATCACCACCACGGCCCGCCCAAGCCCCGGCACACCCGTCCAGCCACCACCGCGCCCCGCCCAGGCGCCCGCCACGTTCGGCCAATCACCACCACGGCCCGCCCAAGCCCCGGCACACCCGTCCAGCCACCACCGCGCCCCGCCCAGCCCCGCCGCGCCCCGGCCAGGCGCCCGCCGCGCCCGGCCAGTCACCACCGCTCCTCGTCCAGGCCCCGGCGCGCCCGGCAAGGGAGCACCACACCGGGTCAGGCACCACCACGCGCGGTCAGGCACCACCACGCGCGGTCAGGCCCAGCGCCTTCTGCCAATCACCACCGCGTCCGGCTAGGACCCGCCACGCCCCAGGCAGGACTCGACAGGCGCCGTCCAAGCCCCGACGCGCCCGGCTAGGCACCACCGCGCCTCGGGCAAGTACCACCGCGCCTCAGGCAGGCGCCACCACGCCCGGTCAGTCGCCACCGCGCCCGGATAGGACCCGCCACGCCCCGGGCAGGACTCGACACGCCCCGGCCAAGTCCCGGCGCGCCCGGATAGGCACCACCACGCCCGGTCAGGCCCAGCGCGTTCGGCCAGGCACCACCACGCCCTGGGTGTGACCTGGCACGCTCCGGGCAGACACCACCACGCCCAGGGCAGGCACCACCACGCCCAGGGCAGGCACCACCACGCGCAGGACAGGCACCATCGCGCCCGGGCAGGGCGAGCACCATCAGGCCCGGGCTGGCACCACCGCGTCCCGTGGGCAGGCCGTGAGCGCGCCCAGGGAGCCGTCACGGTCACGTGGAGAGGGCGAAAAAGATAGGGAGCGTCGATGCCCTGTGCGCTCGCCCCGTAACGGGGCCGCACCCCTGAAGTGGGGGATCCGTCCGCGGGCGTGCAGGTAGGTCCCGGCCCTGGGGAGCGGTTCAGGGGGGCGGGTGGGGCTTGGGGCGGGGTCACTGGTCGGAAGGGAGTTCGAAGTCGCTCTTCGCGAGTTCCTCGACGTTGACGTCCTTGAAGGTGACGACACGCACGTTCTTGACGAAGCGTGCGGGGCGGTACATGTCCCAGACCCAGGCGTCCTGCATCGTGACCTCGAAGTAGGTCTCGCCGTTGTCGGCGCCGCGCACCTGCAGGTCGACCGAGTTGGTGAGGTAGAACCTCCGCTCGGTCTCGACGACGTAGGTGAAAAGCCCGACGACGTCGCGGTACTCGCGATAGAGCTGCAGCTCCATCTCGGTCTCGTACTTCTCGAGATCCTCGGCGCTCACGCCCGTGCCCCTTCCGTACGGCCCTCGCCGGGGACCTCCCCTTCGGTCTCCTCCCCCAAGGCCACCTCCCCATTGTTACGCAAGGCACGCCCGACATTGACGTAGGAGAACCGATGCTCAGGACAAGGTCCGTGCTCCGCCAGGGCCGCGCCGTGCGCGCGCGTCACATACCCCTTATGGACATCGAAGCCGTACTCGGGGTAGCGCTCATGGAGATCCACCATGATGCGGTCTCGGGTGACCTTCGCGACGATGGAGGCGGCGGCCACGCACGCGGCGACCTGATCGCCCTTGATCACCGCGAGTCCCGGGGCCTCCAGCCCCGGTACCGGGAACCCGTCGCTGAGGATGTAGGCGGGACGGGTGTCCAGGGCCGCCAGCGCCCGCCGCATGCCGGTGACGTTGCAGCGGTGCAGGCCGATCCGGTCGATGTCGTGGCAGGGGATGATGACGGCGCTCCACGCGCGCGCCCGCCTGGTGATCTCGGCGTACAGCTCCTCGCGGCGCGCCGGCGTCAGCATCTTGGAGTCGGTGAGGCCCTCGATCCGCCCGCCGCGTCCGCCCTGAAGGATCACGGCGGCGACGACCAGCGGGCCCGCGCAGGCCCCGCGGCCCGCCTCGTCGACGCCCGCCACGGGACTGAGCCCGGCGTGCTCCAGGGCGCGCTCGTAGGCGTGCAGCCCCGCGTCACGGCGTGGCGTGAAACGAAGTGGACGACCCTTCATGCTCCGCAGGGTACGTCGCCCGAACCCCCCGCCGCTCACCGAATGCCACTGTTCCGGGCATGTCCGCGATCACCCGGCCACCCTGACCAGCGACAAAGGGCTGCGGGTGCGCGGACACCGTGGCAGAGATCAAGCTACGACGCCTGTGCCCAGGGCGCAGGGAGCAGCTTGTCAGGAGCCGCACAGTGGCGTCGTGGACGATGCCACCGGAGACTGGCGATCTTCCAAACCTGCCCCGCTCATGGGCTGGTCGGCAGGGCCTGTTGGGGTTAGGAGCGGCGGTGGCGTCTGCGGCGCAGGTACGCGAGGGGAAGCGTGCCGAGAATGCCCAGGGCCATGGGGGTGGCGGGGGCAGCCATGGAGGCGGTCTTGAAGCCGGTCTGCTTGAAGGTGTCCGGGATCGGCAGGTTGTCGATGCGGTTCAGCGGCCAGACGATCACGAAGGCGCGGCCGATGACGCGGTCGGTGGGGATGGTGCCGCCGCCGGGGTCGCCGCGGTGGGAGCGGGAGTCGTAGGAGAGCTCGCGGTGGTCGCCCATGACCCAGAGCTGGCCCGGCTTCACGTAGGCGTCGAACGGCTCGTTCGACGGCTTGTTCTGCTCGTGGGTGACCGGGTCGGTGTAGAGGTAGGACTTCTCGTTCAGGGGGACGCCGTTGACGGTGACGCGGCCCTGGGCGTCGCAGCAGTGGACGTGGTCGCCCGGGACGCCGATGACGCGCTTGATGTAGTCCTTCTCGTTGGGCGCCACGCCGAAGGCGGTGCCGACGGCGCGCAGCGCCTTGGAGAAGGGGTTGGTCGGCTTCGAGATGTGGGTCTCGGGGTCCCAGGAGTCGAGGCCGTTGAAGACGACGACGTCGCCGCGGTGGATGTCGCGGGTGTGGTAGACGATCTTGTTGACGAGGACCCGGTCGCCGATCTGGAGGGTGTTCTCCATGGAACCGGACGGGATGTAGAACGCCTGGACCGCGAACGCCTTGATGACGAGGGCGAGGACGACCGCGACGACGATCAGGACGGGCAGTTCCTTCCAGAACGAGCCCGGCTTCTTCTTTTTCTTCTCGCCATCGTCGTCGGAATCGGAAGAGGCGGAGGAGGAGTCCTTCCCGTCCTCGGCGGAGTCGTCGTCGGCCGTCTCCTCGGCGGAGGTCACGGTCTCCTCTTCATCGGGCACCGCGCCCTCGGCTCCGGATCGCACGTCTCTCCGATCGTCCTCGTCAGTCATCAGGGACAAAGCCTAGCGGCGAGGCGCCCCGACCACCGGTCGGCTGGGCGTGTCGCCGTGCACCGCGACCGCCGTATCCGTCCGAAACGGGCAACGCCCCGGGCACCGCAGCGGGTTCCCGGGGCGTCGGCGGTCGGCGGGCTCAGAAGTCGCGCTTCTCCTTGATGCGCGCCGCCTTGCCGCGCAGGTTGCGCAGGTAGTACAGCTTGGCGCGGCGGACGTCGCCGCGGGTGACGACCTCGATCTTGTCGATCGAGGGGCTGTTGAGCGGGAACGTCCGCTCGACGCCGACGCTGTAGCTGACCTTCCGGACGGTGAAGGTCTCGCGGGCGCCGCCGCCCTGCCGCCGGATCACCACGCCCTGGAAGACCTGGATACGGCTCCGGTTGCCTTCGGTGACGCGCACGTGCACCTTCAGCGTGTCGCCCGGACGGAAGTCCGGGACGTCGGCGCGCATGGCGGCCTTCTCGATCTCCTGGATCAGGGTGTGCATCGCAGCGGTTCCTCTTGGTCGAACGCGGGCGTCGAGAGGCCCCATGGGACATGGGTGGGGGCGTCGCGCCGCGGAGAGTAGGTCTTCGTGCCGCGCGTACGAGCGCACGGACGCTTCAGTCTGCCATATCTTCGGCGTCAACCGGAAAACCGGCCTCCCGCAGCACCCGGCGATCATGCTCGTCGAGGGGGCCGGAGGCGAGGCGGGACAGCAGCTCGGGGCGGTGCCGGGCGGTGCGGCGCAACGCCTCGTCGCGGCGCCAGCGGGCGATCGCGCCGTGGTGGCCGGACAGCAGGACGTCCGGGACAGCGCGGTCCCGCCAGACCGGCGGCTTGGTGTAGACGGGGCCTTCGAGCAGCGACTCCATCGCGCCGGGGGCGAAGGAGTCGTCGGTCACGGAGTCGGCGTTGCCGAGGACGCCGGGCAGGAGGCGCCCGATGGCCTCGACCATGACCAGGACGGCGACCTCGCCGCCGGCGAGGACGAAGTCGCCGAGGCTGACCTCGTCCACGGGCATGCGGGTGCGGGCCTCCTCGGCGACGCGGGAGTCGATGCCCTCGTAGCGGCCGCAGGCGAACAGCAGCCACGGCTCCGCGGCGTACTCGGCGGCGAGCGCCTGCGTGAACGGGCGGCCGCTGGGCGTCGGGATGATCATGCGAGGGACGGCGCCGGCAGGTACGGCGGCGCCGGCCGATGCGGCGCCGGCCGATGCCGCGCCGGTCGATGCGGCGCCGGTCGATGCCGCGTCGGCCGATGCGGCGGCGTCGGGAGCGGCGGCGGCGTTGGCGGCGTCGGTCGATGCGGCGCCGGTGTTGGCGGCGTCGGCCGATGCGGCGGCGGAAGCGGCGGCGGCGTTCGCGGCGTTGGCGGCGTTCGCGGCGTTGGCGGCGTTGGCGGCGGTCGCGGCGGCGTCGGGGGCCGATGCGGCGTCGGGGGCCGATGCGGCGTCGGGGGCCGATGCGGCGGCGTTGGGAGTGGCGTCGGCGGCGGCGTTGGCGGCGGCGGTCGCGGTGGCGGTCGCGGTGGCGTTGGGGGGTGTGGCGTTGGGGGGTGTGGCGTTGGGGGGTGTGGCGTTGGGGGCGGGGTTGGGTGGGGCGAGGGTGTCCAGGGCTTCGCCCCAGGGGTCGGGCTTCATGACCATGCCGGGGCCGCCGCCGTACGGGGTGTCGTCCACGGTGCGGTGGCGGTCGTGCGTCCAGTCGCGCAGGTCGTGCACGTGCACGTCGAGCAGGCCGGCGCGGCGGGCCTTGCCCAGCAGGGAGATCTCCAGGGGCGCGAAGTACTCCGGGAAGATCGTGACGATGTCGATTTTCATGATCCGTCGAGCAGTCCGGGGGGCGGGTCGATCACGAGCCTGCCGCCGGGGACGTCGACCTCGGGGACGAGCGCGGCGACGAACGGGACGAGGGTCTCGCCGCCGGGGCCGCGCACGACCAGCAGGTCCTGGCCGTGGTGCAGGACGTCGGCGACCTCGCCGACGTCGGCGCCGCCGGTGGTGACCACGGCGAGCCCGATGAGCTCCTGGTCGTGGTAGTCGTCGGGGTCGTCGGACGGGGGGATGTCACCGGAGTCGACGACCAGCCAGGTGCCGCGGAGGGTCTCCGCGGCGTCGCGGTCGTCGATTCCGGCGAAGCGCAGGAGCAGGCGTCCCGAGTGCCAGCGGGCCCGTTCCACGGTGAGGGGGCCGGCGGACGCGGGATCGGTCGCGATCCGGGTGCCGGGGGCGAACCGGCCTTCCGGGTCGTCGGTGCGGACGTCGACGGTGACCTCGCCGCGGACGCCGTGCGGGCGGCCGATGCGCCCGACGGCCAGCGGGTCGCTCATCGGCCCTGCCCGTGGAGGGCGAGGGCACGAGGACCGGCGGGCCGGAGGCCCGCCGGTGAGCCGCCCCCGGCGGCGGCCGCGACGGCCGCCGCCGGGGCGAGCGTGCCCCGGCATGCGCGATGCCAGGGGCTCACTCAGCGGACCTCGTTGACGTCGAGCAGGTCCACGCGCACGTACCGGCCCCCGGACAGGGCGCTGATGACGGTGCGCAGGGCCTTGGCGGTACGACCGCTGCGGCCGATGACCTTGCCGAGGTCCTCGGGGTGCACGCGCACCTCCAGGACCCGGCCGCCCCTGATCCGGCGGGCGCGGACCCGGACGTCGTCCGGGTTCTCCACGATCCCGCGGACCAGGTGCTCGAGCGCTTCTTCGAGCACGTCAGCCCTCGCTCTTGGCTTCGTCGGTCTCGGTGGCCTTCGCCTCGGACTTCTTCGGCTCGGCCTTCTTCTTGGCGCGGGCGGCGGGGGCCTCGCCGGCGTCGTCGCCCATGGACTCCTTGACGGCGGCCTCGAAGGCGGCCTTCTTGTCGGCCTTGGGCTCGGCGACCTTGAGGGTGCCCTCGGCGCCGGGCTCGCCCTTGAACTTCTGCCAGTCGCCGGTGATCTTCAGCAGGTTGAGCACGGGCTCGGTCGGCTGCGCGCCGACGCCGAGCCAGTACTGCGCGCGCTCGGAGTCGATCTGGATGAGCGACGGCTCCTGCTTGGGCTGGTAGAGCCCGATCTCCTCGATGGCCCGCCCGTCACGCTTGGTGCGGGCGTCGGCGACGACGACCCGGTACTGCGGGTTCCGGATCTTCCCCAGACGCTTGAGCTTGATCTTGACTGCCACGGGTGTGGTGTACTCCAGACTTCATTACAGGGTGGGCGGCCCGTGCCAGGTGGGGAACACCGGCTCACCGCCGCCCGATGGACTCCGGCCGCGCAGGACGAGAGAGGGCGCCTCGCGGGTCCGGGTTTCCAGCCTGTCATTCTGCCAGATCGACACCGTGAACGCGCAATCGGCGGACGCCGTGTTGCCCTGCCGCAGAACATGGTGTTGCCCTGCTGGAAGACGCCGTGTCGCCCCGCCGCGGGACGCCGTATCGCACTACCGCAGGACGCCGTGTTGCCCTGCCGCGGGACGGCTCGCCGGAGGCTTTCGCGGGCCGGCGCACCGCCGTCGGGACGGTGCGCCGGGAGCGGTCACTTGTTCTTGCGGTTCTGGAGTTTGCCGAGGTCGGGCATCTGGAAGCCGGGGGGCAACTGCCCGCCGAGGCCCGGGGGCAGGCCGCCGCCGGCGCCACCGGGGCCGCCGAGGCCGGGCGGGAGCCCCTTCGGCATGCCGTCGGCCGCGGGCGCCTGCTCCTGGGGCCGCTTGCCGCCGGCGGCGCGCTTGCGCGGGTCGCCGCTGCGCTGCTTGCCCTTCTTCTTGGCGGCGGCCTTCGCGGCCTTGGCGGCCTTGCGGCGGCCTCCGGGCATGCCGGGCAGGCCCATCCCGCCGGCCATCTGCCGCATCATCTTCTGCGCGTCGAAGAACCGGGTGACGAGGCTGTTGACCTCGCCGACGCCGACGCCGGAGCCCTTGGCGATGCGGGCCCGCCGCGAGCCGTTGATGATCTTCGGCTGGGCGCGCTCCTGCGGGGTCATGGAGCGGATGATCGCGGCGATCCGGTCCAGGTCCTTGTCGTCGATCTGGCTGATCTGATCGCGGACCTGCCCCATGCCGGGCATCATCCCGAGCAGGTTGCCGATCGGCCCGAGCTTGCGGATCATCATCATCTGCTCGAGGAAGTCCTCGAGGGTGAAGTCCTCGCCCGAGGCGAACTTGGTGCTCATCCGCTCGGCCTGCTCGGCGTCGAACGCCTGCTCGGCCTGCTCGATCAGGGTGAGGATGTCGCCCATGTCGAGGATGCGGCCGGCCATCCGGTCCGGGTGGAAGACGCTGAAGTCCTCCAGCTTCTCGCCGGTCGAGGCGAACATGATCGGACGGCCGGTGATGTGCCGGACCGACAGCGCGGCGCCGCCGCGGGCGTCGCCGTCGAGCTTGGTGAGCACGACCCCGTCGAAGCCGACACCGTCCATGAACGCCTGGGCGGTGTTGACGGCGTCCTGGCCGACCATGGCGTCGACGACGAACAGCACGTCGTCGGGCTTGACGGCGTCGCGGATGTCGATGGCCTGCTGCATCATCTCGGCGTCGATGCCGAGGCGGCCGGCGGTGTCGATGACGACGATGTCGTGCTGGGCGTGCCGGGCCTGGTCGATGGAGCGGCGGGCGACGTCGACGGGGTCGCCGACGCCGCTGCCCGGCTCGGGCGCGAAGACCGCGACGCCGGCGCGCTCGCCGACGACCTGGAGCTGCTGGACGGCGTTCGGGCGCTGCAGGTCGGCCGCGACGAGCATCGGCGTGTGGCCCTCGGCCTTCAGCCAGCGGGCCAGCTTGCCGGCGAGGGTGGTCTTGCCCGCGCCCTGCAGGCCGGCGAGCATGATCACGGTCGGCGGGGTCTTGGCGAACCGGATCCGGCGGGTCTCGCCGCCGAGGATGTTGATGAGCTCCTCGTTGACGATCTTGACGACCTGCTGCGCCGGGTTCAGCGCCTGCGAGACCTCGGCGCCGCGCGCCCGCTCCTTGACCTGCGCGATGAAGTCCTTGACCACGGGCAGCGCGACGTCTGCCTCGAGCAGCGCGATGCGGATCTCGCGGGCCGTCGCGTTGATGTCGGCCTCGGAGAGCCGGCCCTTGCTGCGCAGCGACGAGAAGACCGTCGTCAACCGGTCGGAGAGCGTCTCGAACACGTGTCTGGACCGTCCTTGGAAAGCTTCTGGGATCGCCTATCAGCGTATAGGGTCACCGGCCGGTCCCCGCCCGGTCGCGCCGATCCCCGCCGGGGCGCGCCCGATCCGCCGCCCCCTGGACCCTTCGAGCCGGATTCCCCTGGCGGCGGTCAGCCGAGCGCGTCCAGGACGCGTGCGCGGACCGCCGAGAGCGCGGCGGGGTCGGTGATCGGGGCGCCGTCCCCGTCGACGACGTAGAAGACGTCCACGGCCTCGGCGCCCAGCGTGTCGACCTGGGCGGCGCGGATGTGCAGGCCGCAGGCGCCGAGGGCCTGGCCGATCCGCCACAGCAGGCCGGGCCGGTCGTGCGCGCGGACCTCGACGACGGTGGCGGTGTCGGACGCGTCGTCCACGATCATGACGCGCGGGGGCGGGACGGCGGCGCCCGGCCGGATCCGGACGGAGCGGGCGCGGCGGTCCAGCCGGTCGGCGACGTCGAGCCGGTCGGCGAGCATGCGGCGCAGGTCGGCCTCGAGGGCGGCGGGGTCGGGCGGGGCGCCGTACTCGGGGACGGCGGTGAAGTCGAGGACGGCGGTGCCGGTGTCGGTGGCCGGGGACGAGACGGTGCGCGCGGTGCGGACGGCGAGGCGGTGCAGGGCGAGGACGCCGGCGGCGCGCCAGAGCAGGCCGGGCCGGTCGGGCGCGGCGACGGTGATGCGGGAGCCGGTGACGCGGACGGCCGCGCCGTCGTGGCGGGCGAGGGCGAGCCGGTCGGGTCCGAGGACGGGCGCGGGCGGCGGGGTGCCGCCGGCCAGGGCGGCGGCGGCGCGGCGGGCGAGCTCGGCGACGAGCCGCGCCTTCCAGGCCCCCCAGGCGGCGGGGCCGGTGGCGTTGCCGTCGGCGACGGCGAGGGCGGCGAGGAGTTCGAGGATCTCGCGCTCGCGGCCGGGGACGGCGGAGACGGCGGCGGTGACGGTGTCGACGGTGACGGGGTCGTCGAGGTCGCGGCGGGTGGCGGTCTCGGGCAGCAGCAGGTGGTGCCGGACGACCGTCTCCAGGACCTGGACGTCACCGTCGGGAAAGCCGAGTCTCACGCCGACGTCATGGGCGACGACGGCGCCGCTGGTGGAATGGTCGCCGGGCCAGCCCTTGCCGATGTCGTGCAGCAGCGCGCCGACCAGCAGCAGGTCGGGGCGGGCGACCTCGCGGGTGAGGGCGGCGGCGCCGGCGGCGGTCTCGACGAGGTGCCGGTCGACGGTGAAACGGTGCACGGGGTTGCGCTGGGGGCGGTTGCGGACGCGTTCCCAGTCGGGCAGCAGCCGGACGATCAGGCCGGCCTGGTCGAGGGCCTCCCAGACGCCGATGGCGGCGGGCCCGGCGCCGAGGAGCGAGACCAGCGCGTCGCGGGCCTCCGGAGGCCAGGGCGCGGCGGGGAGGGCGGCGTCGCCGGCGAGGTGCGCGACGGTCGCGGGGGCGAGCGGGAGGCCGTTCTGGGCGGCGGCCGCGGCGACGCGCAGGACCAGCGCGGGGTCGCTGAGGTCGGCGTTGCGGGCCAGGACGACCTCGCCGTCGTGCTCGACGGCGCCGTTCCCCACGGGCCGGCGCTCGACGGGCGCGCGGCGCGTCCCGGTCGCGCGCGCGACGCGGCGCCACAGGTGGTCGGCCGCGTAGGTGACCGTCCGGGCGGCCTCGGCGATCGCGCTGAGCAGAATGTTGGCGTCCGCCATGCCGACGGCGTGGGCGACGGCTTCCTGCTCCTGCAGGACGAGCCGGTCGGTGGAGCGTCCGGTGGACTCGTGCAGGGCGTGCCGGATGTCGAGGAGCAGGTCGTGCGCGGCCATCACGCGCCCGTCGGGCGCGGAGGCGATCCAGGACGCGGCGACGGCCCGCATGACGTGGACGTCGCGGAGGCCGCCGTGGGCCTCCTTGAGGTCGGGTTCGAGGAGGAACGCCAGCTCGCCCCGCTGCTCCCAGCGCTCGCGGCACAGCGCGGCCAGTTCCGGGAGCCGGACGCGGGCGTCGGCGCGCCAGTCGGCGAGGACGGCGGCGCGCAGCTCGTCCACGAGGGTGTGGTCGCCGGCGATCCGGCGGACCGTGAGCAGCCCGAGCGCCGCCTTCAGGTCGGCGCGGGCGACGGTCCTGGCCTCGGCGACGGTGCGGACGGAGTGGTCGAGGCGCAGGCCGGAGTCCCAGATCGGGTACCAGATGCGGTCGGCGATCTCGCCGATGTCGGGGCGCCCGCGGTGCAGCAGCACCAGGTCGAGGTCCCCGCCGGGGGTCAGTTCGCGGCGCCCGTGGCTGCCCACGGCCGCGAGCGCGACGCCGGAGGGCCCGGCCTCGGGGGGCGCCGCACCGGAGGACGCGCCGCCGGGGGCGGGGCCGGAGGGCGGGGTGGCGGGGGGCGCCGACCGGCCGGGGACGTCGTCGCCGGCGGCGGCGAGCAGGGCCGCGAGGCGGCGGTCCAGATCGCCGGCGCGGACGGCCCGCGCCGCCGCGAGGGCGGCGCGGGCGGCCTCGGGAGCCGTGTCTCCGGTCGGAGGATGGACGAGGGTCACACCGCTCCTACAGGGCTTCCGGGCCGGTCTCGCCGGTCCGCACGCGGACCACGGTGTCCACGGGGACCGCCCAGACCTTGCCGTCGCCGATCTTGTCGGTACGGGCCGCCTTGACGATGACGTCGATGATGTCGTCGGCGTCCTCGGCGTCCACGAGCACCTCGACCCGCAGCTTGGGCACGAGGTCGACCTTGTACTCGGCGCCGCGGTAGACCTCGGTGTGGCCCTTCTGCCGGCCGTAGCCGCTGGCCTCGCTGACGGTCATCCCCTTGACCCCGAAGGTCTCCAGCGCCGCCTTGACCTCGTCCAGCTTGAACGGCTTGATGACGGCGGTGATCAGCTTCACGCGTCGGCCTCCACCTTCTTGTCGGGCGACACCGCACGCGGTGCCGCGGTGCCGGGTACGGCGGCGCGGGAGGCGCCTCCTCCCGCGGGCGTGAGATCGTACGCGGTCTCGGCGTGCGCGGTGACGTCGATCCCGGCGGCCTCGTCGTCGGCGGAGATCCGGAACCCGATGGTCTTGTCGATGATCTGCCCGATGATCCAGGCCATCACGAACGAGTACAGGCCGATCACGACGGGGCCGAGCGCCTGCAGGCCCAGCTGGTGCGCGCCGCCGCCGTAGAACAGGCCCTTGTGCTGGCTCGGCAGGAACGGGTAGGCGGCCAGGAAGCCGAGCGACAGCGCGCCGATCGCGCCGCCGACCAGGTGGACGCCGACGACGTCGAGGGAGTCGTCGTAGCCGAGCTTGTACTTCAGGCCGATCGCGTAGGCGCAGACGACGCCCGCGATGGCGCCGAGGACGATCGCCGCCCACGGGTCGACGAACCCGCACGCCGGGGTGATCGCGACGAGGCCGGCGACGGCGCCGGACGCGACGCCGAGCGTGGTGGCGTGGCCGTCGCGCAGCTTCTCGACCAGGGCCCAGGCGCCCGCGGCGACGGCGGTGGCGATCTGGGTGTTCATGAACGCGAGGCCGGTGGTGCCGTCGACGGCGAGCTCGGAGCCGGCGTTGAAGCCGAACCAGCCGAACCACAGCAGGCCGACGCCGAGCAGCACGAACGGCAGGTTGTGCGGCCGCATCGGCTCCTTCGGCCAGCCGCGCCGCTTGCCGAGGACGAACGCCAGCGCGAGGCCCGCGGCTCCGGCGTTGACGTGCACGACGGTCCCGCCCGCGAAGTCCTCGATGCCGAGCTTGTTCAGCCAGCCCGTGCCCCACACCCAGTGCGCGACCGGGAAGTACACCAGCGTGGCCCAGGCGACGGTGAACGTCATCCAGGCGCCGAACTTGGCACGGTCCGCGATGGCGCCGCTGATGAGCGCGACCGTGATGATCGCGAACGTCAGCTGGAACATCGAGAAGACCATGGTCGGAATGTTGTCGCTCTGGTCCTTCAGCAGCCCTTCGGAGACCTGGGTCGCGACGCCTTTCAGCCCGACGGCGTCGAATCCGCCGATGAACTTGTTGACGAAGGAACTGCCGTTGTCGGTGAAGGCGATGGAGTGCCCGAAGAGGACCCAGAGGATGGTGACGCTGATGATGGCGCCGAACGACATCATCATCATGTTGAGGACGCTCTTGGCGCGCGTCATGCCGCCGTAGAAGAAGGCGAGCCCGGGTGTCATGAGCAGCACCAGCGCCGCTGCCGCCAGCATCCAGGCGGTCGCGCCTGTATCGATCTTCATCTCGGAGAGTGCCCCTCCTCGACCGGAAACGTGGATGCCCCGAGATTCCTGGGCGGCCGTTTCACCGGCGCGCCGCCCGTGTTTCCGGAGTGTGAAACCCCGCTACGGCATGTTTCGCGGCTGTTTCGGAACCCTCACCGCCTTACCCGTCCGTTGGCAACCGTTTGCTTTTCCCCGGGTCATGCCCCGGTCCAGGTGAAACGGCGCCCGGAAAGGGCGGCGCCCCGCGACCGCAACGGGTCGCGGGGCGCCGCGGGACGCTTCCGCTCAGTCGCCGAGGATCGCGTCCACGAACGCCTCGGGCTCGAACGGGGCGAGGTCGTCCGGGCCCTCGCCGAGCCCGACCAGCTTCACCGGGACGCCCAGCTCGCGCTGCACCTGCACGACGATGCCGCCCTTGGCGGTGCCGTCGAGCTTGGTCAGCACCACGCCGGTGATGTTGACGACCTCGGCGAACACGCGGGCCTGCTGCATGCCGTTCTGCCCGGTCGTGGCGTCCAGGACGAGCAGCACCTCGTCCACCTCGGCCTGCTTCTCCACGACCCGCTTGACCTTGCCGAGCTCGTCCATCAGCCCGGTCTTGGTGTGCAGCCGGCCCGCGGTGTCGATGATCACCACGTTGACCTTGGTGTCGATGCCCTGCTTGACCGCGTCGAAGGCGACGCTGGCGGGATCGGCGCCCTCGTCCTTGCGGACGACCTGCGCGCCGACCCGCGAACCCCAGGTCTCCAGCTGGTCGGCGGCGGCGGCGCGGAAGGTGTCGGCGGCGCCGAGCAGCACGGTGTTGCCGTCGCCGACCAGGACGCGGCCGAGCTTGCCGCAGGTGGTGGTCTTGCCGGTGCCGTTGACGCCGACGACCATCAGCACCGCGGGCCGGGTGCCGTGCGGCTCGGTGCGCAGGGAGCGGTCCAGGTCGGCGCCGATCTGCTTGACCAGCTCCTCCTTCAGCAGCGCGCGGACCTCCTCGGGGCTGCGGGTGCCGAGCACCTGCACCCGGGTGCGCAGGTCGTCGGTGACCTGGCGGGCCACGGCGGCGCCCATGTCGGCGGTGATGAGGGTGTCCTCGATCTCCTCCCAGGCGTCGTCGTCGAGGGTGTCGCGCGACAGCAGCCCGAGCAGGGTCTTGCCGAACGCGGACTGGGAGCGCGCGAGCCGCGCCCGGAGCCGGACGAGCCGCCCCGCGCCGGGCGGCGGCTGCTCGATCTCGATGGTGGGCGGCGGCGGTGCCGCCTCGGTGGGCGGCGCCCGCTCGATGGTGGGGGCGGCGGCCTCCGCCTCGTCGACGGCGGTCGCGCCGTGCTGCTCGGCGGGCGGCCGCTCGGCGGGCGGGACCGGCGGACGGCGGCGGCGGACCGGGCGGCGCAGCAGCGTGACCCCGCCGATGATCAGCGCGACCGCGCACAGCGCGACGATGACGATCACATATTCCATAGCGTCCCCAGTTTTCCAGACCGGCGGTGCTGGGCCGAACACCCCGCCGAACGCTCGCCGAACGCCGGCCGCATGCCCGCCGATCACCCGCCGCTCGCCCGCGCGTCCCCGCGCACGCGAAGAGCACGCCCGCCGCGGGCGTGCCCGATCAGCCCCGGAGCGGCGGCCCCGGGGTGTCCCCCGGTACCGATGCCCGTTCCGAGCTCTCCCACTCGTCGACGTTGCGCAGCAGGGCCTCCAGGTAGGAGCGCAGGTGGGTGCGGTACACCTCGCTGTAGGTGCGCAGGTACGCGATCTCGCGCTCCAGCTCGTGGCGCCGCTCGTCGCCGGACGCCCCGCCGGCGCCGGGCGCACCGCCGTGTCCGGACGGCACGCCCGGCCCGGACGGCGCCGTCGCGGCGGGCGGCGGCACCGTGCGGACCGCGGCGTCGGCGACCTCCGCGGCCTTGCGGTGCGCGTCCTCCAGCATCTGCTCGGCGCGGCCCTTCGCGTCGGACAGGATCGCCTCGCGGTGCAGCCGGGCCTCGTGCGCCAGCTCCCGGGTGTAGCGCTCGGCGTCCGCGACGTACAGGTCGGCGGTCTGCTGGGCCTGCGACAGGATCCGGACGGCCTGGAAGTGCGCGTCCTCGGGGGCCATGACGCCGCCCGCGCCGCGGCCCGCCTGGGCGCGCAGCCGGTTCACCTCCTCGCCCAGCGCGGCCTTCTGGTTGAGGATCTGGACGAGTTCCCGCTCGACGTACTGCAGGAATTCGCGGACCTGGTCCTCGTCGTAGCCGCGGCGGCCGAGGGCGGCGCGCGCGAACACCACCGACTGCAGCTCGCCCGGGGTCAGCCGGGAGCCGTCGGGCACGACGGGGAGGTTCGGGGAGTTCACTGCGGTCACCTCTGTGCGTCGGCGAAGGATTCGAGGCGGATGCGGTCGCGCGCGACGCCGGACGCGGCGAGCCGCTCGACGGCGGCCTCCGCCATCGCGGCCGGCCCGCACACGTAGGCGTCGTGGCCGGGCCAGGGGCCGCGGCGGGCGACGACGTCGGGCAGGTCGCCGTGCTCGATTCCCTCGTTGGCGGGGCCCTCGCGGCCGGTTCCGTGCCCGCCGCCGGAGCCCAGCAGCGCGGAGAAGCCGTGCCCGCCGGACTCGTCGGGGACGGGCTCGTCCGACACGGCGGGGACGACGGTCAGCCACGGCAGCTCGGCGGCGAGCTTGCTCAGGTGCTCCAGGTCGTACAGGCCGTCGCGGTCGCGGGCGCCGAAGAACAGGTGCACGCGCGGCGGGACGGGCCGTCCGGCGATCTGCTCCAGGATCGCCTTGAGCGGCGCGAGCCCGGTGCTGCCCGCGACGAGCAGCACGTCCCGGTCGGACGCCTCGTCCAGCGTGAGCGTGCCGACGGGCGCGCCCATCCGGACGCGGTCGCCGGGCTTGGTGCCGCGGACCAGGACGGGGCTGACCGGCCCGCCGTCCACCAGCCGGACGTGGAAGTCGACGGTGTGGTCGGGGCGGGGCGCGTTCGCCATCGAGTAGTACCGCCAGTGCCGCAGCCGCGACGGCACCTCCAGCGCGACGGACTGCCCGGGCGTGTACGGCAGCGGGCGGTCCGGCTGGACGCGCAGGACGGCGATGTCGAAGCGGCGCCGCTCCGCCGCGATGA
This sequence comes from Actinomadura sp. NPDC048394, assembly GCF_040651755.1. Taxonomy (NCBI): domain Bacteria; kingdom Bacillati; phylum Actinomycetota; class Actinomycetes; order Streptosporangiales; family Thermomonosporaceae; genus Actinomadura; species Actinomadura sp. NPDC048394. The sequence continues at coordinate 67,406 of NZ_JBEZJL010000050.1, forward strand.
CCTGGCCGTTCCACCAGGCGGGGCTGGTGAGCGCGTTCTCGTCGGCGGCCTCCAGCATGACCTTGGCGACCAGGCTGTAGGCGGCGTTCCAGTCGCTCTCGACCTCCTCGGTCCAGGCGGCGCCGGAGAAGTGCCGGAGCGTGGCGAGCAGGCTCGCGCCGACGTTCGGGTAGTGCTCGGCGACGATCCCGAACCGGCGGTGGTCGCGGCCGAGCTGCTGCAGGAACGGCACGAGCGACGGCAGGTCGTCGACCTTGGAGACGATCTGGCCGAGCGCGCGCAGCAGCTTGTCGCGCTGCCCGGTCATCCCGATCGGGAACATGTCGCGCAGGTGCGGGTTGCGCACGAACAGGTCGGAGTAGAAGAACATCGCGACGGCGTCGCCCTGCTGGGCGACGGCGGCGAAGTTCTCCTTCAGGCGCTGGGCGTCCACGTCGCGGTCAGGCGACGGGCTCGGCGGCGGCCTCCGTCATGACCTGGGCGACCAGGCCGTAGGCGGCGGCCCAGTCGCGCTCCAGGTCCTCGTTCCAGTCGGGGCCGCTGAAGTAGGCGAGGGTCGCCAGCAGGCTGGCGCCGACGGGGGCGTAGTGGTCGGCGGCGACCCCGAAACCGTGGTGCCGGCGGCCGAGATCCTGCAGGAACGGGACGAGCGTATCGGTGTCGTCGACCGAGGACACGATCTGCGACAGCGCGCCGAGGAGCACCTCGTGCTGCTTGCTCATCGCGGCCGGGAACATGCTTCTGAGCTGCGGTTCCCGGGCGAACAGATCGGCATAGAAATATTCCGCGACGACAATGCCGTTCGCTCCCACCTGCGCGAAATTGTCCTTGAGTTTCTGCGGGTCCACGGTGTCCTCTCCAGCGGTTCTCCGAGCCCGGGCGGGGTGTCCGGGAGGGGAGCCGGAGAACCACGGGGCACATGACTAGTGGAACCACCGGGCGGGCACAAGCCCGTCAGCGTCGCCGGTGGATCACGGTCGGTGCACGCCACCCGCCCCGTTCAGCCGTTACCGGGGAAAATGCGGCGCCGGCAATGCGCTATTCGGACGCGAAATATTTCGGATGAACATCGGGAACGTCCACGGAACGAGACGGTGGTCCATCTCACAGCCCATTTGGAATGGTCCAATATTGTGGGCAAATGAAAGATCAGGCGGGTTCCTGCTCGCGGAGCCGCTGGCTGACGACCTGGGTGACGCCGTCGCCGCGCATGCTGACGCCGTAGAGCGCGTCGGCGCCCTCCATCGTGCGCTTCTGGTGCGTGATGACGATGAGCTGGGACGACTCGCGCAGCTCCTCGAACACCGTGATCAGCCGCTGGGTGTTGGTGTCGTCCAGCGCGGCCTCGACCTCGTCCAGCACGTAGAACGGGGACGGGCGGGCCTTGAACACCGCGACGAGGAACGCGATCGCGACCAGCGACCGCTCGCCGCCCGACAGCAGCGACAGCCGCTTCACCTTCTTGCCGGGCGGCCGCGCGGCGACCTCGACGCCGGTGGCGAGCATGTCCTCCGGCTCGGTGAGCGACAGGCTGCCCTCGCCGCCGGGGAACAGCCGCGCGAAGATCCGCTCGAACTCGCGGGCGGTGTCGTCGTAGGCGGCGGCGAACACCTGCTGCACCCGGTCGTCGACCTCCTTGACCAAGGCGAGCAGCTCCCGCTGCGTCTTCTTCAGGTCGTCGAGCTGGGAGGTGAGGAACGCGTGCCGCTCCTCCAGCGCCGCGAACTCCTCCAGCGCGAGCGGGTTCACCTTGCCGAGCTGGTTGAGCTGGCGTTCGGCGGCCTTGGCGCGCTTCTCCTGGACGGCCCGGACGTACGGGGCGGGCACCGCGTCCTCCCCCTGGTCGGGGTCGGGCGGGACGGGCTGGTCGGGCCCGTACTCGTTGACGAGGGAGTCGACCTCCAGGCCGAACTCCTCCAGCGCGCGCTGCTCGAGCTGCTCGAGGCGGAGGCGCTGCTCCGCGCGCGCGACCTCGTTGCCGTGCACGACGTTGACGAGGCGTTCCAGCGTGCCCGACAGTTCGCGGACCTGGGTGCGGACGACCTTCAGCTCGGCCTCGCGGGCGGCCTTGGCCTGTTCGGCGGCCTCGCGCTGCCGGACGGCGGCGGCCAGCGACAGCTCGATCCGGTCCAGGGTGGTGCGCGCGCCCTTGAGGACGGCCTTGGCGGTCCGGGCCTGGAGCTCGCGGCGGGCGCGGCGCTCGGCGGCGCGGGCGCGCTCCTCCCGCTCGCGGCGGGCGCCGCGCTCCAGCGCGTCGGCGCGGCCGGTGATGGCCTGGACGCGCTCCTCGGCGGTCCGGACGGCGAGCCGCGCCTCCATCTCCGACGAGCGCAGCACCCGGCAGCGCTCGGCGAGCTCGTCACGGGCGTCGGTGTCGTGCCCGGCCTCGTCGGCGACCTCGGCGGCCTCCTCCGACTCGGCGAGCCGCATCGCCAGCTCCTCGGCGGCCTCGGTGTCGCGCTCCAGCGACTCGTTCGCCGCGTCGAGCGCCTTGGTGAGCCGTTCGGCCTCGCCGCGCGCGGCTCGGACGTCGGCCTCCAGCCGGGCGGCGCGCTTGGCCTCCTGCGCGGCCTGCGCGTCGAACTCGCGGAGCCGCGCGCGGACCCGGTCGAGGTCGGCCTGCGCCTGGTTCACCCCGTTCTGGGCCTGGTTGGCGGCGGCCTGCGCGGCGTCCAGCGCGGCCTGCGCGGACTGCTCGGCCTCCGCGGACGCCGTGAGCTCCCCGGCGGCGGTCTCGGCGGCGGTCTCGGCGGCGGCGAGGTCCTCGGTGGCCTGGTCGAGGGTGGCGCGCATCTGCAGCAGGCTCTGCCCGCCGCCGGCGGCGCCGCCCTGCGCCCAGTGCGCGCCGACGAGGTCACCGTCGCGGGTGACGGCGCGCAGCGCGGGCTCGCGGCGGACGAGCGCCGCGGCGGCGGGGACGTCGTCGACCACGGCGACGCCGTGCAGCAGATGCTCCAGCGCGGGGCGCACCGCGTCGGGCACGGTCACCGCATCGGCCGCGTAGTCGATGCCGGGCAGGCGCTCGGACCGGCCGGGGTCTCCCCCGCCGACGAGCAGGCCCGCGCGGCCCGCGTCGCGGGACCGCAGCAGCGTCAGCGCCGCCTCCGCGGTGTCGAGCGACCCGACCGCGATGGCCTGAGCGGCGTCGCCCAGCGCGGCGGCGACCGCCGTCTCGTAGCCGGGCCTGACGGTCAGCAGCGAGGCGACCGTGCCGAGCACGCCCTCGACGGAGCCCTCGGCGCCGGCCGCGAGCAGCGCCTCGCCGCCGTCGGCGGCGCTGGCGAGGGTCAGGTTCAGCGCCTCGATCCGTGCCTGCAGCGCGGTGACCTTCTTCTGCGCGGCCTGGTCTGCGGTCCGCGCGGCGGCGACGGCGGAGCGCGCGTCCTTGAGTGCGCGGCGCGGCTCGTCGACGGCGGCGCGGGCGGCCTCGGCGGCGTCCTTGGCGGTGGCGAGCGCCTCCTGCGCCGTCTCGTGCTCGGCGGCGAGCGCCGGGTCCTCGACGACCTCGGCCTCGAACGCCTCGAACTCTGCCTGCGCGGTCTCGGCGCGCTGCGCGGCCTCGTCGCGGGCGTCCGCGAGCCGGCCGATCTCGGAGCGGCCCGCCTGCGCCTTGCTGCGCAGCGCCTCGACGCGGCCGCGCAGCCGCGCCAGCTCCTCGCGGCGGTCGGCGGCGGCGCGGGCGGCGGCCTGCAGCCGGCGCTCCTCGGCGGCGAGCGCCTCCTCGGCGCCGGTGCGCTGCTCGACCGCGTCGGCCAGCCCGTCCTGCGCCTCGTCGAGCGCGGCGCGGAGCATCTCCTCCTGCTCGCGGATCTCGGCGGCCTCGCGCTCCATGTCCTCGGGGTCGCGGCCGCGGCGCTCCTCGTCGCGCGCCTCGGCGGCGTTGCGGTGCCGCTCGGCGGCGAGGTCGCCGACGCCGCGCAGCCGCTCCTTCAGCGCCGACAGCCGGAACCAGGTGTCCTGCACCTGCGCGAGCTTCGGCGCCTGCTCGGCCTCCTCGGCCTCCAGGACCGCCTCGCGCTCCTGCGCCTCGCCGAGCGCGCGCTCGGTCTCGGTGCGGCGCTCCCGGATCGCCGCCTCGTCGGCGGCCTCCTGCTCCAGCTTGGTGCGCAGCGTGACCAGGTCGTCGGCGAGCAGCCGCAGCCGCGCGTCGCGCAGGTCGGCCTGGATCACGGCGGCCCGTCGAGCGATCTCGGCCTGCTTGCCGAGCGGCTTGAGCTGGCGGCGCAGCTCGGTGGTGAGGTCCTGGACGCGGGTCAGGTTCGCCTGCATCGCGTCCAGCTTGCGCAGCGCCTTCTCCTTGCGCTTGCGGTGCTTGAGGACGCCGGCCGCCTCCTCGATCACGGCGCGGCGGCCCTCGGGGCCGGAGTGCAGGACGCGGTCGAGCTGCCCCTGCCCGATGATCACGTGCATCTCGCGGCCGATGCCGGAGTCCGACAGCAGCTCCTGGATGTCCAGCAGCCGGCACGAGTCGCCGTTGATCGCGTACTCGCTGGACCCGGACCGGAACATCAGCCGGCTGATCGTGACCTCGGTGTAGTCGATCGGCAGCGCGCCGTCGGCGTTGTCGATCGTCAGCACGACCTCGGCGCGGCCGAGCGGGGCCCGGTTCGCGGTGCCGGCGAAGATGACGTCCTCCATCTTGCCGCCGCGCAGCGACTTGGCGCCCTGCTCGCCCATCACCCAGGCCAGCGCGTCCACCACGTTGGACTTGCCCGACCCGTTGGGGCCGACGACGGCGGTGATGCCCGGCTCGAACTTCAGCGTCGTGGAGGACGCGAAGGACTTGAAGCCGCGCAGCGTCAGGGTCTTCAGGTACACGCGCCCGCCGTCCTCCTCCTGCGCCGCCGGCTCCCGGGAATCCGAACGAACGATACCGGCCGCGGACGGTGCGGGCACGGCACCCGCACGGATGGGAGGCGGATTCGGGGCACGGCCCGGTACGCCGGACGGATGCCCGTTAATACGGCGAATGCCGCAAAGGCCCCGAACTCGGTCAGACCAAAACGCTACGAAGGTTTGACCGGAGATCGACCGCCCGGCGGCGTGCGGTGACGCCCGTCACCGGGTGGGGTGGGCAAAACAGAAGGGACGCCTGGTGACGGCGTCCCTGTCCAGTTCCAGAAAAAAGGCGCCGATCAGGTCAGCGCCGGTTCACGGTCCTTCACCGCGAGCGACATCACGTCGTCGTCCGTCGCCGTCGCAAGCGCGTCGTTCTCCGCCTGGAGCCGTACGAGCTCGGCTTCCAGGTCCCGTACGCGCTGCTGCAGGCGCCGCATCTCCGCGACCATCCGGGGGTCGGGACCGCCGACGTGGCCGAGTAGAGCCTTCGCCATGACTAAGGGTCCTCCACGCTGAGTAACCAGCAGGGATCGCGCACGAGAAGCATCTGAAGTCGGTGCGCGTATCGTCTAGAGTCGCACCGGCCGGTGTCCTGGTCAAGACGCACATCACAGGCCGGTAACAACCTTCCTCTACTAGTTTAGCAGGTAAAAACCGGAACCCCCTACCCGGTCACCGTTCCAGGAAACCGGCGGCCTCGCCGCGCGGCTCGCTCCACCGCAGCGCCACGCCGGTCACCTTGCCCGGCCGTCCCGGCACCCCGCCCGGCTCGTCGCCCTCCAGCAGCTCCAGCAGCCGCTCGCAGCGCTCCCGCGCGCCCTCCGCCACGACCTCCACGCGCCCGTCGCTCAGGTTCGTCGCGCTGCCCGCGAGACCCAGCTCCAGCGCACGCGACCGCACCCACCAGCGGAAACCCACGCCCTGCACCCGGCCCCGCACCCACGCGGTCAGCCGCACCGTCTCCTGCTCCGCCTCGCCCATCGGCCCCCCTCGATCCCGAACCCGGGCAGCCTAGTAGCGCGCGCGGCGCGGCTTCGGCTGGCACACCGGGCAGCTGTAGGACGAGCGGTTCATGAACTCGTCGCGGCGGATCGGCGTCCCGCAGCGGCCGCACGGCTCGCCCCGCCGGCCGTACGCGTCCAGCGACCGCTCGAAGTAGCCGCTCTCGCCGTTCACGTTGACGTAGAGGCTGTCGAACGAGGTGCCGCCGACGGCCAGGGCGGCGCCCATGACCTCCCTGGCGGCCTCCAGCACGCGCGCGGCCTCGGCGCGGGTCATCGTCTCGGTCGGCCGCGCCCAGTGCAGCCTCGCCCGCCACAGCGCCTCGTCGGCGTAGATGTTGCCGACGCCGCTGATGAGGGACTGGTCGAGCAGCGCCCGCTTGATGCCCGTCTTGCGGCGGCGCAGCGCCCGGTAGAACGCCTCCGCGTCGAACGCGTCCTCCAGCGGGTCCGCGGCGATGTGCACGATCGGCTCGGGGACGAGCGCGCCGGCGTCGAACGCGTCCGGCACGAGGTCGGCCACCATCAGGTGCCCGAACGTCCGCTGGTCGACGAAGCGCAGGTCGTGGCCGCCGTCGTCGAAGACCATCCGGACCCGCAGGTGCTTCTCGCGCTCCCGGTCCGGCTCGCCGACGAGCAGCTGCCCGCTCATCCCGAGGTGGGCGAGCAGCGCCTCCCCCGGCTCGTCCTCCGACTCGGCGCGCAGCGGCAGCCACATGTACTTGCCGCGGCGGCGCGGGGCCAGCACGGTGCGGGCTGCGAGCCGCCCGGCGAAGTCCGCCGGGCCGGCCTCGTGCCGGCGCACCGAGCGCGGGTGCAGCACCTCGGCCGACGCGATCGTCCGGCCCGCCGTCCACCGCTCCAGGCCGCGCCGGACGACCTCGACCTCGGGGAGCTCAGGCACCGGCGAGCCCGGCCGAACGCGATCCCTTCGGCCCCGCCTGCGCTTCCGCCGGCTCCGCGGCGGCGCCCGCCTGCTCGGCCGCCTCCCGCTGGACGACGATCTCGCGGATCGCGTTCCAGGCGGCCTCGGCGGCGTGCTGCTCGGCCTCCTTCTTGCTGCGGCCCTCACCTGACCCGTAGGTCGTCCCGCCCACCCGAACCGACGCCCGGAACGTCTTCTGGTGGTCGGGGCCGCTCTCGGCGACGTGGTACTCGGGGACGCCCAGCTCCTCGACCGCGGTCAGCTCCTGCAGCGAGGTCTTCCAGTCGAGGCCGGCGCCGAGGCCCGCCGAACGGGCGATCAGCGCGTCGAACAGCCGGTGCACCAGCGCGGACGCCTCGTCCAGGCCCTTGTCCAGGTAGACGGCGCCGATCAGCGCCTCCAGGGTGTCGGCGAGGATCGAGGCCTTGTCGCGGCCGCCGGTGCCCTCCTCGCCGCGGCCGAGCCGGATGTGCGCGCCGACGCCGAGCGCGCGCGCGACGCCCGCCAGCGCCCGCATGTTCACCACCGCGGCGCGCAGCTTGGCCAGCTGCCCCTCCGGCAGGTCCGGGTGGCCCCGGAACAGGGTGTCGGTGACGACCAGGCCGAGGACCGAGTCCCCGAGGAACTCCAGCCGCTCGTTGGTGGGCAGGCCGCCGTTCTCGTAGGCGTACGAACGGTGCGTCAGCGCGCGCTCCAGCAGATCGCCGGTGACCTCCACGCCGAGGGCGGCGGACAGCTCGGCGCGGTCGGGAACGGGATCGGACGACTTCTTGCTCACAGGCCCTCCTCGCAGGCCGGGCACCGCGCAGGGCGCGGTCGCCGCAGGGGCGCGGCGGCCGGGGAGGCCGCGACGGCGAGCAAGCACGACGCGTCCGGGTCGCCCCGGAAGGACGGGTCCGCGAAGACGAGGTGCGCGCCGGTTCGGATGATCCCGGCGTGCACCACGGCTCCGGGCGCAGGGTCCGCGCCGCTCACCACGCCGACGTCACGCGCCGGGTGGTCGGGGTTGCCGCGCATCCGTGAGGGGCGGGCGCCCGCGCCGCGCCGCGAGGCGCGCCGCCGGCGGGTCCGCCCCCCGGGATGCGAAAAGGCTCAGGCCGACGGGGCGATGACCTGCCGCCGGTCGTAGGTGCCGCACGTCGCGCACGCGGTGTGGGGCAGCTTCTTGTCGCGGCACGTCGGGCACTCGACGAGGGTCGGCGCGGTGGCCTTCCACTGCGAGCGCCGGTGCCGCGTGTTGCTGCGCGACTTCTTCCGCTTCGGGACGGCCACGTCAGCCCTCCTGCTTTCCTTGTTGGTCGACTGATCCACGGGGACCGGAGTCCCCGCGTCCCCCCTCGGGAGGCTCCGGCGACGGTTCGCCGGCGAGGTCCTGCAGCGCCGCCCAGCGCGGGTCGGCGACGTCGTGGTGGTGGTCCGGGCCGACGTCGGCGAGCCGTGCGCCGCACTCCGCGCACAGCCCGGGACAGTCGTCCCGGCACAGCGGCGAGAGCGGCAGCGCGAGCAGCACCGCGTCCCGGAGCACCGGTTCGAGGTCGATCAGATCGTCCTCGAGGCGGAGCTCGTCGTCCTCGGCGTTCCCGCCGGAGCGGGTGTCAGGATAGACGAAGAGCTCCTGGAAGTCCGCCTCGAAGGTCGAGGCGATCGGGTCCAGGCAGCGGGCGCACTCCCCCTCGAGGGGGACCGTCGCCGTGCCCGTGACGAGCACCCCCTCCAGCACCGCCTCGAGCCGGAGGTCCAGCTCGATCGCGGCGCCCTCGGGGACGCCCACCATCTCGACGCCGAAGTTCTCCGGAGCCGGCACGGACAGGCGCATCTCCCGCGACGACCCGGGTTGCCTGCTGAGAGCTCGGGTGTCGAGCACGAGCGGGGCGTTGGGATCGAGGCGAGTCAGCGGAGTCCTGCTTTCGTGAGGCATGGCGAACTGCGGCCGCCGTGATGGCCGATGTCCCAGGGTACCGAACACCGGCCGATGCCCCAACTCGCGCCCCTCCCACCAGCGCCGCCCGGGCCGGCGCCGCAGCGGGCGACTCCGCTCAGGCGCCGGTCAGGTCTGCTGCTGCAGCCGTTCCACGAGGCGGTCGTGCACGATGTCGGGGACGAGGCCGGAGATGTCGCCGCCGAACTTCACGACCTCCTTCATCAGGCTGGAGGACAGGAAGGCGTACTCGGGGTTGGTGGCCATGAACAGGGTCTCCACGCCCGCGATGCGGTGGTTCATCTGCGCCATCTGCAGCTCGTACTCGTAGTCGCTGACGGCCCGCAGTCCGCGGACGATCACCGGGATGTCCTGCTCCTTGCAGTAGTCGACGGTCAGCCCGTAGAACTTGTCCACCTTGACGTTGCCGTACTCCTTGGTCACGGCCGTGATCATGTCGGCGCGCTCGTCGACCGTGAACAGGCTCTTCTTGTTCTTGTTGATCAGGACGGCCACGACCACCTCGTCGTAGAGACGGGAGGCGCGGCTGATGATGTCGAGGTGCCCGTTGGTAACGGGGTCGAACGATCCCGGACAGACGACACGGCGCACGGCGCGAACCCCTTCGGTCCCGGTTTCTGACCTGCGGCGCGAACGTACCAAATCCGGTTCGGCCCGCTTTCACCCGGGCCGCTCCGTGCCCGCCGCCGGACGGCGCCGGGGCGGCGACCGGGCCCCCGGTCAGCCGCCGAGGGCGTCGAAGATCTTCGCGGCGATCGGGCCGGACTCGATGCCGTAGCCGTCCTTCTCGGTCATCACCGCGACCGCGTACCGCGGGTCGCTGCGGGGGCCGAAGCCGATGAACCAGCGGTCGTTGTAGGGGGCGTTCTCCACGTCGGCGGTGCCGGTCTTGCCGCCGGCCACCGAGGTGCCCTGCAGCGACTTGCCGGTGCCCTTCGCGACGACGGCCTTCATGAGGTCCCGCATCTGGCTCGCCTGGTCGGACGTCAGCGGCCGCGCCATCACCTTCTGGTCGGCCTGCTGGACGACCGAGCCGTCGGCGGCGCGGAGCTTGTCCACCAGGTACGGCTGCATGATCTTCCCGTCGTTCAGCACGGCCGCGGCGACCAGCGCCATCTGCAGCGGGGTGGCGACGGTGCTGCCCTGGCCGATCGAGCCGAGCGCGCTGAGCACCGGCTGCCCGGTCTCCGGGAACGAGCTGGGCGCGGCGGACATCCCGTCCTCGATCTTGATCCGGTCGCCGAAGCCGAACTTGCCGGCCTGCTCGTGGACGGCGGCGTTGCCGGGGTTCTGCGCGCCCATGTAGGCGAACGTGGTGTTGCAGGACTGCGCGTAGGCGTCGATCAGCGGGATCGGGTTCTGGTCGCACTCGCCGCCGATGTCGCCGGCGTCGTTGTTGATCGGCTGCCCGCCGCCCGGCGCCTGGTAGCTGCGCCCGGCGCGGACCTGCGAGTCCTCGCTCTTGCCGGCGTTCAGGGCGGTGGAGGCGACGATCGTCTTGAACGTCGAGCCGGGCGGGTACACCTCGCCGGTCGCCTTGTTGAGCAGCGGCTTGAGCGGCTCGGAGTTCAGCTTGTCGAACGCGGCCTGCGACTTGTCCCCGCTGAGGACCGACACGTCGTTGGCGTCGTAGGACGGGGTGGAGGCCATCACCAGGATCGCGCCCGTCTTCGCGTCGATGGCGACGGCCGCGGCGCGCCGCGCGCCGGTGGCCTGCAAGGCCTCGTAGGCGGCGCGCTGCGCCTTCACGTTGATCGTGGCCTCGACGGTCCCGCCGGGGACGTGCTTGCCGATGAGCTTGTCGATGAGGTTCGTGGTGGCGAGCCGCGCGTCGCTGCCGTCGAGGAAGTGGTTCTCCGCGCCTTCGAGCCCGGTCTCGGCGAACGGCGAGAAGTACCCCGTGATCGGCGAGAAGACCTTGCTGTCGGCGTAGTGCCGCTGGTACGTCTTGCCGTCCGACGTGAGCTCCGACCAGGCCAGCCGCTGGCCGTCGGCGACGATGGGGCCGCGCTCGACCAGGTTGCGGTTCTGCAGGCGGCGCGCGTTGAGGCTGCTGTCCCGCAGGTCCTGCGCCTCGAAGCCCTGCACGTAGGTGACGTTGGCGAGCAGGGCGACCGTCATCGCGAGCGCGACGACCCAGGTGGCCGCCAAGGCCCGGTCGATCCCCGGTCTCATGCCTCCGCCCCTACCCTGCGCGCGCCGCGCGACGCGTCACCGCCGCGTACTCCCAGGTATCTCTCGGCGGGCGTTCAGCGAGCGTTCAGGCGCCGAGCGCCCGGCCGTACCAGAACACGGCCTCGCCGTACCGCCGGTCGCGCTCCCCTTGGTACCCGTCCGGCCAGGCCAGATCAGCGCCGCGGACGGACCGCTCGACCACGACCAGCGCGTCCGGGGCCGTCCAGCCGTTGTCGCGCAGGTCCTCCAGCAGGCCGGTGACGGCGGCGTCCGCGAGCGCGTACGGCGGGTCGGCGAAGATCAGGTCGTACGGCTCGTCCGGCGGGGTGCGGGCGAGGCGCTCCGCCTTCTCCCCCGTCGGGACGGCTCCGGGCAGCCCGAGCGCCGCGGCGTTCTGCCGGATCACCTTCAGCGCGCGCGGGTGCGACTCGACGAGCAGGGCGTGCGCCGCGCCGCGCGACAGCGCCTCCAGCCCGACCGCGCCGGACCCGGCGTACAGGTCGGCGACGCGCAGCCCGTCCAGCGGGCCGAGCAGCGCCTGCACGGTGGAGAACAGGCCCTCCCGCGCCCGGTCGCTCGTCGGCCTGGTGTCCCGTCCGGCCGGGACGGCGAGCCGCCGTCCCCCCGCGCTCCCCGCGATGACCCTGGTCATCGGTCCAGTTTCGCAGGATCGCGGACCTCGACCGGACGTCCTGACCCGCTCGACCGCCGCGGGTCGTTGCGGAAGGTGCACAAAAGACCACTGACGCAGTTGTGAACGTCTCCCCAAATACGGGGATCGCCGTTCACTTCGACTACGTGACGTGTAAACGTGCTCGCAGGTTGTGCAACCAATACCCCTCCCCCTCAGGAGCATCAGTGCACCACGGTAGGAGACTCGCGGTGACGGCCGGAGCGACGGTTCTCGGCATCGCCGCGATGAGCGGCGTGTCGAACGCCGACACGTCCCGGCCCCCCGCCGACCGTTCCCCCTTCCTGCTCGCGTCGGCCGAGCATCCGGTCGGGGCCCACAAGCATCTGCTCAAGGCCCGCAAGCATCCGGCCCATCCCGCCAAGCAGCGCCAGCGTGTGAAGAGCGCCGCGCACAAGGTGAAGGCGAAGCGCACCAAGGCGGCCGCGAAGCCGGTCGCGAAGCCCGCTGCGCCCGCGCTGGACCTGCACCTGAACGCCACGCTCGCCTATGACGAGCGCACGAAGACCGCGAGCGCCGGCCTCGACCTGGGCGCGGGCGTCCGGACACCGGACGGCGAGGCCGGCCTCCGGGTGCGGACCGGCGCGAGCGCCGGACTCGGCGACGCCACCCTCGCGGCGGGCGCCCGGGTGGACGGCGACGTCAGGACCCCGGCTGGCGGCGCGAACCTGAAGGTCGCGACCGGGGGCACCCTGTCGGCGGGCCGTCGGCTCATCAGCGGCAACACCGAACTGGCCGTCGGGCTCGCGCCCGCGGGCGGCACGCCCGTGTCGGCGCACCTGAACCTCGGCGCCTGCGTCGGCGGCGGCTGCGAGCAGGCCCCCACCCCGCCCAGCCCGCCGACCCCGCCGCCGACGTCGCCGCTGCCGCCGTCGCCGCCTACCCCGCCGCCGCCCACGGGCCCCGGCACGCCGCCCGGCCCGTCCCCGGCGCCGCCCGCGCTGCCGTCGGCGCCGCTGCTGCCGGACCTGCCGTCCGCGCACGGCGGCGGCGGGCTCGGTTCGGGCGCCAGCGCGTCGGCGTTCGTCCCGCAGAAGGGGCTGCCGTTCACCGGCACCGACGCGCTGCCGATCGCCGCGCTCGGCCTGGCCGCGATCACGGCCGGCGGGGTGGCGATCGCCGCGACCCGCAGGCGCGCGGCGGCCCGCGAGTCCTGACCCGCGTTCACGGTCCAGGGGCGTCCCGCGCGCGGGACGCCCCCGGACCCGTCCCGCGTGAGTGCCGCGGCGAGGGCGCCCCCCGCCCACCCCCCCCCCCGCCCCGCCGCCGCCCGCGATTGGA
>NZ_JBEZJL010000051.1:0-76388 GCF_040651755.1 Actinomadura sp. NPDC048394
ACCGGCGCCTCCAAAACCCAGGCCGCCGCCGAGGTGGACGCCGCGATCGACCGGTGGGTCTGGTACGCCGGCTGGGCCGACAAGATCACCGCCGTCGCCGGCGCCGCCAACCCCGTCGCCGGACCCTACTTCAACTTCTCCACCCCCGAACCCACCGGCGTCGTCGCCGTCATCGCCCCCGACTCACCCCTGCTCGGCCTGGTCTCGGTGATCGCACCCGCGATCGTCACCGGCAACACCACCATCATCGTCGCCTCCGAGCCCGCACCCCTCGCCGCGATCACCCTCGCCGAGGTCCTCGCCACCTCCGACCTGCCCGGCGGCGTCGTGAACATCCTCACCGGACACCGCACCGAACTCGCCCCCTGGCTCGCCTCCCACATGGACGTCAACGCCATCGACCTCACCGGCGTCCCCGACGAGCACGTCCAGGACCTCGAAGAGAAGGCCGCCGGCAACCTCAAACGCGTCCACCGCCCCACCGCCACCGACTGGACCGCCGATCCCGGGACCGCGCGCATGACCGCGTTCCTGGAGACCAAGACCGTCTGGCATCCCGTCGGGGTCTAGACCCACGACCGCACGACGCCCAAGGACACGGCGGAACCGCCGTGACCTCTCCCCACTCATGCCTCGAACAGCCGGAACAGGAGGACCGCGATGGAACCCCACGGTGTTCTCGTCGTCGGCAGCATCACCGCGGACGTGACCGCGTTCAGCGCACGGTTCCCGCGGCGCGGCGAGACCGTGCTCGGCGACGACTTCACCCTCGTGCTCGGCGGGAAGGGGGCGAACCAGGCGGTCGCCTCCGCCCGCGCGGGGGCGCGGACGTGGCTCGCCGGGTGCGTCGGCCGGGACCCGTTCCGCGAGATCGTCCTGGACGGCCTGCGCGCGCACGGCGTCGAGCTGGACCAGGTCCGGACCGTGGACGGCCGCACGGGCGTCGCGCACATCCGGGTCGACGCGTCCGGCGAGAACGACATCGTCATCACTCCCCTGGCGAACGCGGACCTCGGCCCGGCGATGGTCGACGCGAGCATCGCCGCGACCGCCGGGAAGGTCGGGGTCCTGCTGCTGCAGCTCGAAGTCCCCGCCGCGACGACCTGCCACGCGGCGAAGGCGGGCCGCACGGCCGGGCTGACGGTCGTCCTCGACCCCGCCCCCGCGCAGCCGCTGCCGGACGACGCGTGGCGGCACATCGACCTCGTCACGCCGAACGAGAGCGAGGCGACCGGGCTGACCGGCGTGGAGGTGACCGACGCGGCGTCCGCAGAGCGGGCGGGGCGGTGGTTCCTCGACCGCGGCGTCGGCCACGCGCTGATCACGCTGGGCGCGGGCGGCGCCGTGTCCGTCACCGCCGCCGGCGCCCGCCACTACCCCGCCTACGAGGTCACCGCCGTCGACACCACCGCCGCCGGGGACGCGTTCACCGGGTCACTCGGCGCGGCGCTCGCGGCCGGCGACGACGTGGAACGTGCCATCAGGCGCGGGATGGCCGCCGGCGCGCTGGCGACGACCCGGCCCGGCGCGAGCCCGTCCCTCCCCGGACGCGACGAGGTGGACGCGCTGATGACCGGCACCACCCTGGAAGGAGCCGCCCGATGAGGCGCAACAACGGCACGCTCAACGGCCAGCTGGCCCGGGTCATCTCCGAGCTCGGCCACACCGACCTGCTCGCCGTCACCGACGCCGGGCTGCCCATCCCGCCCGGGGTGGAGCGGGTCGACCTGGCGGTGCGGGAGAACCTGCCGCGCTTCCTCGACCTGCTGGACGCCGTCCTCGCCGAGGTCGCCGTGGAGGGCGTCCTGATGTCGGAGGAGATCAAGGAGCACAGCCCGGACATGCTCGCCGCGATCGAGGCGCGCCTCCCGGGCGTGCCGGTGCGGTTCGTCCCGCACCCCGAGTTCAAGCGGGCCACCGGCGGCGCGCGGGCGGCGGTGCGGTCCGGGGAGTTCACCCCGTACGCGAACGTGCTGCTCACCGCGGGCGTCGTCTACTGACGGGAGATCGACATGCGGATGCAGCTGGCCGACGTCCACAAGTCGTTCGGGGAGAACCACGTGCTGCGGGGCGTGAGCCTCGCGGTCGAGCCGGGCGAGGTCGTCGCGCTGTGCGGCGAGAACGGCGCCGGCAAGTCCACCCTCACCCGGGTGATCTCCGGCGCGCACCAGCCGGACGGCGGGCGCGTCCTCATCGACGGCGAGGCCGCGGTCCTGAAGGACCCGCAGGCCGCGATGGCGCTCGGCATCGAGGTCATCTACCAGGAGTTCCAGCAGAACCTGTTCCCGCACCTGTCGGTCGCGGAGAACATGCACGTCCTCGACCGGGAGGGCCGGTTCGGGCGGTGGAGCGTGTCGCGGCGCCGGATGGCGGAGGCCGCGTCGTCCGCGCTGCGGGACCTCGGCCTGGACATCGACGTCCGGCGCCCCGTCGGCGAGCTGGGCGTCGCCGAGCGGCAGATGGTCGAGATCGCGAAGGCGATGACGCACGAGCCGCGGCTGCTGATCCTGGACGAGCCGACGGCGGCGCTGGACGAGCGCGAGTCGGAGCGGCTGTTCGAGCAGGTCCGGCGGCTGCGCGAGGCGGGCGTCACGATCCTCTACATCAGCCACCGGCTGGACGAGGTGTTCGAGCTGTCCGACCGGATCGTCGTGCTGCGCGACGGCCGCGTCACCCTGGACGAGCCCACCGGGTCGCTCACGCCCGCCCGGGTCGTCACCGCGATGGTCGGCGACGCCGTGGACGACTTCTACCCGAAGGAGCGCAACGCCACCGACCGGGTCGTGCTGCGGGTCCGGGGCGCGTCGGGCGGCGCGGCGTTCCACGGCGTGGACCTCGACGTCCGGGCGGGCGAGGTGCTCGGCATCGGCGGCGTGGTCGGCTGCGGCCGCGGCGAGCTGCTGCGCGCCCTGTTCGGCCTGCACCCGCTGACCGCCGGGACCGTGACCGTGGACGGCGAGCCGGTCAGGGCGAGCGACCCGCGGCGGGCGATCGCCGGGCGCATCGCCTACGTCACCCCGGACCGGTCCGGTGAGGGCCTCGCGATGCGGCAGTCGGTCGAGGCGAACGTGTCGCTGCCGTCCCTCGGCCGGTTCACCACGGCCGACGTCGTCCGGCGCGGCCGGGAGCGCGCCGCGACCGGGAAGGTGATGGCGGACCTGCGGGTCCGCGCGGCGTCGCCGTCGATCCCGGCCGGGTCGCTGTCGGGCGGCAACCAGCAGAAGACCCTGTTCGCCAAGTGGGTCATGACCGGCCCCCGGGTGCTGCTGATGGACGAGCCGACCCGCGGCGTCGACGTCGGCGCCAAGACCGAGATCTACCGGATCATCAACGGGCTCACCGCGGACGGCGTCGCCGTCGTGCTGGTCAGCTCCGACCTGCCCGAGCTCGTCGCCATGTCCGACCGCGTCCTCGTGATGCGCGAGGGGCGGCCCGTCTCCGAGCTCACGGGCGACGACGTGAACGAACAGAACATCCTCGAACACGCACTGGTAGGTGCCCCATGACCTCCACCGTCACGAGCCTCGCGTCCCGGTCCCGGCTCTCCTCGGCGGCCGCCGCCGCGCGCCGGCTGCGCGCGGTCTGGATGCTGCTGCTGGTCGGGGTCGTCCTGACCATCGCCTCCCCGGTCTTCCTGACGCACAACAACCTGATGAACGTCGGGCTGGCCACGTCGGTCGCGGCGCTGCTCGCGGTCGGCCAGACCTACGTGATCATCCTGGCGGAGATCGACCTGTCGGTCGGCGCGGCGCTCGGCTTCACCGCCGTCGTCACCGCGCAGACGCTCCGCGACCACGGCCTGGTCGCCGGGGTCGCCGCGGGCGTGGCGGCGGGCGCCGCGATCGGGCTGGTGAACGGGCTGCTCGTCACCAAGACGCGGATGCCGTCGTTCATCGCGACGCTCGCCACCATGTCGGTGCTGTCGGGCCTCAGCCTGCAGCTCACCAAGGGCAACCCGGTCGCCGTCACCGACTACGACTTCCAGGGCATCGGGCAGAGCCGGATCGCCGGCGTGCCCGTCCCCGTCGTGATCATGCTGGTGGTGTTCGCGGCGGCCGGGTACCTGCTGGCCCGGACGCGGTTCGGCCGGCACGTCTACGCCACCGGCGACAACACCGAGGCGGCGCGGCTGTCCGGCGTCCGCACCGACCGCGTCAAGATCCTCGCGTTCGTGATCAGCGGGGTGCTGGCGGCGCTCGCCGGGTTCATCCTGACGGCCCGATTGTCGACCGCCGAGCCGACCGCCGGCACCGGCCTGGAGCTGGAGGCCATCGCCGCCGTCATCATCGGCGGGACGAGCCTCGCGGGCGGCCGCGGCACGCTGCTCGGCACCCTCGTGGGCGCGCTCGTCCTCGGCGTCATCGACAACGGGATGAACCTCCTCGACGTGTCGCCGTTCCTGCAGAACGTCGTGAAGGGCCTGGTCATCCTGCTGGCCGTGTTCCTGGACCGCAACATCGACGTGCTGCGCTCCCTCATCCCGAAACGCGCGGACGGCACCGCGCACGGCGGCCCGTCGCATCGCGGCACCGCCGCCGCCAAGACCCGCTGACCGGTTCCCACCCCACCCCCGCGAAGGAGATTCCCATGCGCGTGGCCCGTACCACCCGCGCCGCGATCGCCGTGACCGCCGCCGCCGCGCTCGCCCTCACCGGGTGCAGCCGCGCCGGCGACGACGCCGGCGCGGACACCGGCAAGGCGTCCGGCAAGAAGGACGCGACGATCATCATGAGCACGCTGAACAACCCGTTCTTCGTCAGCGTCAAGAACGGCGCGCAGGCGCAGGCGGCCAAGCTCGGCATCAAGCTGAACGTGCAGAACGCCAACAACAGCGACGCCGCCGCGCTGAACCAGGCGACGACGGCCGTGTCCAAGCAGACCGGCATCCTCATCATCGACCCGGTCAGCACCCAGTCGGCGACGTCGTCGGTGACGCAGGCGAACGGCGCGAACATCCCGGTGATGGCGTTCGACCGCAAGCCGTCCGGCGGCAAGCTCGCGACGTTCGTCGGCTACGACGCCGTCCAGGCGGGGCGCAACGCCGCCAAGTCGCTCGCCGAGGCCGTCGGTGAGAAGGGCAAGGTCGTCGAGATCCAGGGGCTGCTCGGCACGAACGTCGCGCAGGACCGCAGCAAGGGCTTCAACGAGGAGATCGCGAAGCACAAGGGCATCACGGTCGTCGCCAAGCAGGCCGCGGACTTCGACCGCGCGAAGGCGCTCAACGTGATGACGAACGTGCTGCAGGCCAACCCCGGCATCAACGGCGTCTACGCGGCGAACGACGAGATGGCCATGGGCGCGCTGTCCGCGCTGAAGGCCCGCAACCTGGCCGGGAAGGTGAAGCTCGTCGGCAACGACGGCATCTCCGACGCGCTGGCCGCCGTCGCGGCGGGCGACATGTACGCGACCAACGCCGAGTCGCCGTTCGCGCTCGGCCAGAAGGTCATGGCGCTCGCCGCCGACATCCTGGCGGGCAAGCAGGTCGCGGCGGACGAGACGCTGCAGGGCCGGCTCGTGACGAAGGCCGGCGCCAAGGAGTACGCCGACTACCTGGTCGGGCTCGGCGACGCCGCCGACGTTCCGGCGTCCCTGAAGTAGCCCGGCTCTCGGTCCCGCCGCCCGGTCCGGGGCGGCGGGACCGTTGCCGTCCGCGCGCCTGTGCCCTCGTCATCGGGGACGGCCGAGCAGGCGCGCGGCGGCCTCGACTACGGCGTCCTCCGAGAGCAGCACGTGGGAGGCCGCGTCGCCGAGCGGGATGAAGGAGTCCTCGCTCGCGACGCGGGCGGCGCGGCCGCCGAACCCCGCGTCGGCGAGCGCCGTCAGGACGCCCTCGGACACGCCGCCCGTCCGCCTCGTCTCGTCCGCGACGAGGACGGCGCCGGTCGCGCGGGCCTCCCACAGCAGGTCGTCCACGGGCAGCGGGGCGAGCCACCGCAGGTCGAGCACGCGGCACCGGACTCCACCCGCCTCCAGGCGGCGCGCGGCCCGCAGGCTCATCCGCAGGCCGTTGGCGAAGGTGACAATCGTGAGGTCGCGGCCGTCGCCGTAGGTGCGGCCGCGCCCGAGCGGGACCGTCCCACCGGCCGGCGCCAGCCACCCGCCATCGCCCTCTTCGTGCAGGTCACGCGTGCGGTAGAGGGCGATCGGCTCCAGGAACGCGCAGACGCGGCCGTCGCGTTCGGCCGCGTCGGCGCAGGCGCGCAGCATCCCGGCGGCGTCGTCCGGCCTGGCGGGCGAGGCGATCACGAGGCCGGGGACGTCCCGCAGCGCCGCCACGGCGTTGTCGTTGTGGAAATGGCCGCCGAACCCCTTCTGGTAGGCGTAGGCGGCGATGCGGACCACCATCGGGTTCCGGTACCGCCCCGCCGAGAAGAACGGCAGCGTCGCTGCCTCGCCCCGGATCTGGTCGGCGGCGTTGTGCAGGTAGGCGAGGTACTGGATCTCCGGGACGGGCAGCATGCCCGCGAGGCCGAACCCGAGCGCGAGCCCGAGGATCGACTGCTCGTCCAGGACGGTGTCGAACACCCGCGCCGCCCCCGCCCGTTTCATCAGCCCGCGCGTGACGCCGTAGACGCCGCCCTTGCGGGCGACGTCCTCCCCGAAAACGACCATGCCGGGGCGCTCGTCGAGCAGGTCGGCGAGCGTCCGGTTGATCGCCTGCGCGACCGTGACGGGCTCGCCCCGCCCGGGCGCCTCCGCGCCGGGCGGCGGCTCGCGGTACCGGATCGGGGCCATCACCTCGGCGGCGGACGCCAGCCGCGGCGCGTCCCTCACCCGTTCCGCGCGCCGGATCACCTCGTGCCGCTTGGCCTCGTACAGCCGGACGACCTCGTCGGCGGTCGCGATGCCCCGGTCGACAAGGAGGCGCGCCGTGCGCAGCAGCGGGTCGGAGGCGAGGTCCGCGGCGATTTCGGCGGGCGTGCGGTAGGCGGACTCGACGTCCGACCCGGCGTGGCCCATCAGCCGGACGCAGCGCAGATGCAGGAAGGCGGGGCGGCGGTGCTCGCGCACCCACTCGGCCGCGCGGCGCGACGTCGCGAAGGCGTCCTCCAGGTCGCCGCCGTCGGCCGGGAAGTAGGCGAGGCCGGGCCGCGAGCCGTAGGCGGCCTCGATCCAGCCGGGCGGGGTGCGGACGCTGATGCCGATGCCGTTGTCCTCGCAGACCAGCAGCAGCGGCATCGGCAGCCCCTGGAAGCCGCAGTTGACCGCGGCGTTGATCGCGCCCGCCGCCGTCGAGTGGTTCGCGGACGCGTCGCCGAAGCCGCACACCGCCACCGCGTCGCGCGGCCACGGCGACGCGACCCCGAGCCGCGCGGCCCGTTCGATCGCGAACGCGACGCCGAGCGCGCGCGGCAGGTGCGAGGCGATCGTGGAGGTCTGCGGGACGATGTGCAGGCGTTGGCTGCCGAACACCTTGTGGCGGCCGCCCGCGATCGGATCCTCGGCCGCCGCGACGACGCCGAGCAGCACGTCCCTGAGCGGGTCCGTCTCGCCAGCCTGCCGGGCCCGCTCCAGGAAGAACGCGCCTGACCGGTAGTGCAGGAGTGCCGGGTCGTCGGGACGCAGCGCGGCGGCGACGGCCGCGTTGCCCTCGTGGCCGGACGACCCGATGGTGTAGTAGCCGCGGTCCTGGGCGCGGAGCCATCGCGCGGCGAGGTCGAGGTGCCGGCTCCCGAGCTGCGCGTCGAACAGCCGCAGGCACTCCTCGTCCGAGAGCGTGCCGGGCGCGCGCGGGGTCCCCGGCGGCTTCAGCGACGCGGCCTGCTCCAGGAAGTGGAGGTCGGCGGGCTCGGCCATGCGGGCTCCTGCAGTGCGGTGAAGCGGTCCGGTAACGAGCATCGTGCGCGCGCGCCGCCCGGGTCGACCGGTGCGAGACCACGATCCGGTTGTCAGGTGGCCAAGGGATGCTTAACGCGCGTGCTCGGCGGGCGAAGCGTCAGCCGGGCTTGGCCTCGCGGTAAGCAAGCCGCGCTCTGCCCGATCTTGGCCGCGCCCGGCGGCCGGTTCAGTGTGGGAACCGTGCTCACCTCCGTCATCGGCGGCGCCCGGATCCCGGCGGGGCCGCGCTCATACCGCTCCACCGATCCCTCCCGGTCCGCGGACCTGGTCGCGGAGGTGTCCCTCGCGGACGCCGCCGGCCTCGCCGCGGCCTGCCGGGCGGCGCGCGCGGCGCAGGACGCCTGGCGCGACGTGCCGGCACCGGTCCGCGGGCAGGTCGTCGCGTCGATCGGCCGGCTCGTCGAGGCGAACAAGCCGGCGCTGGCGCGCGTCGTCGCCCGCGAGGTCGGCAAGCCGTACGCCGAGGCGCTCGGCGAGGTCCAGGAGATCGCCGACACGTGCGCGTTCTTCCTCGGCGAGGGGCGGCGGCTGTACGGGCAGACCGTCCCGTCGGAGATGCCGGACAAGCAGCTGTTCACGTTCCGCGACCCGGTCGGCGTCGTCGCCGTGATCACGGCGGGGAACTTCCCGGTCGCGGTGCCGTCCTGGTACATCGTCCCGGCGCTGCTGTGCGGGAACGCGGTGGTGTGGAAGCCCGCCGAGTACGCGGCGGCGTGCGCCGATGCGTTCTACCAGCTGTTCGCGCACGCGGGCCTGCCGGAGGGCGTGCTCAACGTCGTCTACGCCGACGGCCCGGAGACCTACGCGGGGCTGGAGCGGGCGCTCGGCGAGGGGCTCGTCGACAAGGTCGGGTTCACCGGGTCAACGGAGGTCGGGTCGCGGATCGGCGAGCTGTGCGGGCGGCACCTGCAGACGCCGTGCCTGGAGCTCGGCGGCAAGAACCCGATGGTGGTGACCGAAGACGCCGACCTGCCGCTCGCCGTCGAGGGCGCCCTGTTCTCCGGCTTCGGGACGGCCGGGCAGCGCTGCACGTCCCTCGGGACGGCGATCGTGCACGAGTCGCTGCACGGCGCGTTCGTCCGCCTGCTGGACGAGGCGGTGCGCGCGGCGCCGGTCGGCGACCCGTTCGAGGACGTCCTGTACGGCCCGCTCATCAGCGAGCGGTTCGCCGCCGGGTTCGAGAAGACGCTCGGCTGGGTCGGCGGCGGCCACGCGGTGCACGGCTCGTCCGGCACGGGGCGGATCACCGCGGCGAACCCGCGCGCCGGCTTCGTCGGGGACCCGGAGGCCGGGCTCTTCTACCACCCGGTGATCGTCGACGGCGTCGGTCCCGCCGACGAGCTGTTCATGAACGAGACGTTCGGCCCGGTCGTCGGCGTCGTCCCGTACCGGACGCTGGACGAGGCGATCGCGCTGGCGAACGCGCCGGGCTACGGCCTGTCCGCGTCGATCTACACCACGGACCCGGCGAAGGTGTTCCGGTTCCGGCGGCGGATCTCCGCCGGGATGGTCAGCGTGAACAACTCGACGTCCGGTGCGGAGGCGCACCTGCCGTTCGGCGGGAACGGGCGGTCCGGCAACGGCAGCCGCCAGTCCGGCGTCTGGGTGCTGGACCAGTTCAC
The DNA here is from genome assembly GCF_040651755.1 of Actinomadura sp. NPDC048394. NCBI lineage: Bacteria > Bacillati > Actinomycetota > Actinomycetes > Streptosporangiales > Thermomonosporaceae > Actinomadura > Actinomadura sp. NPDC048394. The sequence continues at coordinate 9,462 of NZ_JBEZJL010000051.1, forward strand.
CCGCTGGCAGTCGATGAACTGGGACCACTCGGGGCGGCTGCAGAAGGCGCAGATGGACGTCGCCGAGATCGTCCCCGACCTGGGCTTCCGGCTGTAGGGGCGGGCGATGGGGCACGAGGCGGACGTCGTCGTCATCGGCGGCGGGGTGATGGGGACGAGCATCGCGTTCCACCTCGCCGAGGCCGGGGTGCGGGTGGTGCTGGCCGAGCGGGACGAGCTGGGCTCCGGGTCGACGTGCAAGGCGGCGGGCGGGGTCCGGGCGCAGTTCTCCGACGAGGTGAACATCCGCCTCGGCGCCCGCAGCCTGGAGGCGTTCGCGCGGTTCGGCGAGCGTCCCGGCCAGGAGATCGACCTGCACCGGGTCGGGTACCTGTTCCTGCTGTCGCGGCCCGAGGACGTCGCGGCGTTCGAGGAGAGCGTCGCGCTGCAGAACGAGCTCGGCGTGCCCAGCCGGATGATCACGGTGGCGGAGGCGCGGCGGCTGTCCCCGCTCATCGAGACCGGCGGGCTCCTCGCCGCCGCGTTCTCCCCCGACGACGGGCACTGCACGCCGGAGTCGGTCGTCCTCGGGTACGCGACCGCCGCGCGGCGGCACGGCGCGACGCTGCTCACGCACTGCGAGGTGCTCGGGATCGACGCGGACGGCGGTGAGGTCCGGGCGGTGGAGACCTCGCGGGGACGGATCGCCGCGTCCGCCGTCGTGTGCGCCGCCGGGGCGTGGTCGGCGCAGGTGGGCGCGATGGCCGGCGTCGACCTGCCGGTGGAACCGCTGCGGCGGCAGATCGCGTTCACCGGGCCGATGCCGGACCTGCCGCGTCCCGTGCCGATGACGATCGACTTCACGACCTCGTTCTACTTCCACGGCGAGGGCGAGGGGCTGATGCTCGGCATGTCCGACCCGGACGAGCGGCCCGGCTTCCTGCTCGACCGGACGGACGCGTGGCTGCCGCGGCTCACCGGCGCCATCGCCGCCCGCGCGCCGCGCCTCCTCGACGCGGGCCTCGCCGGCGGATGGGCCGGGCTGTACGAGGTCACCCCCGACCACAACGCGCTGATCGGCGAGGACGGCCGGGTGTCCCGGTTCCTGTACGCGACCGGGTTCTCCGGCCACGGGTTCCTGCAGGGCCCGGCGGTCGGGGAGGTCGTCCGCGACCTGTACCTGCGCCGCGAGCCGTTCGTGGACGTCGCTCCCCTGCACGCCGCGCGGTTCGCCGGCGACCGCCCCCGCCCGGAGATCAACTGTGTCTGACGTGCTCGCGCTGATGGACGAGTGGGGCCCCGAGCGGGTCGTGTGCGTGTCGGACGCCCGGACCGGGATGCGCGGCGTCCTCGTCATCGACAACACCGCCCTCGGGATGGGGAAGGGCGGCATGCGGATGAGCCCGGGCGTGACGGTCGCGGAGGTCGCGCGGCTCGCCCGCGTGATGACCTACAAGTGGGCGGGCGCCGACCTGTTCTTCGGCGGCGCGAAGGCCGGGATCGCGGCCGACCCCGCGTCCCCGGACCGGGAGGGGATCCTGCGGGCGTTCGTGCGGGCGCTGGCGCAGGAGATCCCGGCCCGGTACGTCGCGGGCCTCGACATGGGACTGACGGAACGGGACGCGGCGATCGTCCAGGACGAGCTGGGCGACCGCGGCGCGGCGGTCGGCACCCCGCACGCGCTGGGCGGCATGCCCTACGACGAGCTGGGCGTGACCGGGTACGGCGTCGCGGAGGCCGCCGACGCCGCCGCGCGCGACGCGGGGCTGGAGCTGTCCGGCGCGCGGGTCGCGGTGCAGGGGTTCGGCGCGGTCGGGCACGCCGCCGCGCGCCGCCTGGCGGAGCTGGGCGCGACCGTCGTCGCGGTGTCGACCGTCCACGGTGCACTGCACGACCCCGACGGTCTGGACGTCGCGCGCCTTCTCGCGCTGCGCGGCGAGGCCGGCGACGCGGCGGTGAAGGAGTACGGCGGGCGGCTCCTGGACGTCGGCGCCGAGCTGCTGGTGCCCGCGGACGTCCTCGTCCCGGCCGCGCTGCAGGACGTGATCGGCGAGGACGTCGCCGGGCGGATCCAGGCGCGGATCGTCGTGGAGGGCGCGAACCTGCCGACCGACCGCGCGGCGCAGCGGGTCCTCGCGGAGCGCGGCGTCACGGTCGTCCCCGACTTCGTCGCCAACGCCGGAGGCGTCGTCGCGGCCGGGTTCGCGATGGACGCCCGCTACTCGGCGTTCCGCCCCGACCCCGGCGCGGTGTTCGCGGCGGTCTCGTCGAAGATGCGCGACAACACCGCGAAGGTGCTCGCCGCCGCCCGCGCGCAGGGCACGACCACGCACGAGGCGGCGCTGGCGCTCGCGCAGGACCGCGTGCGCGCCGCGATGGAGCTCAAGGGCCGGTGGCGCCGCTGATCTCCGCCTCCACGTCGCGCGCCACGTCCATCAGCCCGCGCAGCGCGTCCTTCACCAGCGGGTTGCTGTTGGAGGTGCGGCGCAGCACGGTCACGTGGCGGCGCGGCGTGCGGCGGCTCAGCCGCAGCGTCCGCAGGCCCGGATGCGGGACGCAGCCGAGCGCCGGGACGAGCGCGATGCCGAGGCCGCAGCCGACGAGCCCGCACACCACCGCGTAGTCGTTGCTGCGGAACGCGATGTTCGGCGTGAACCCGGCGGTGCCGCACAGCCGCAGCAGCGCCTGCGCGCCGCAGCTGTCGGGGCGGCTCGCGATCCACGTCTCCGACCGCAGGTCCCGCAGCCGCGCGGTGCGCCGGCCCGCCAGCGGATGCCCGGCCGGGACGCACAGCACCAGGTTCTCGTCCATCACCGGCGTCTCGATGATCTGGTCGGGCCAGCCGCGCGGGAACAGGTCGTACCGGTAGACGAGCTGCAGGTCGAGGTCGCCGTCCAGCAGCTCGGGCAGCAGCTCGTCCGGTTCGCCCTCCGACAGCTTGATCTCGATGCCGGGCCGGATCCGCGACAGCTCCGCCAGCACCCGCGGCAGGATGCGGGCGCTGGCGGTCGGGAAGCTGCCGAGCTGCAGCGCGCCGCGCTCGCCGCTGGCGACGGTGCGCAGCTCCCGCTCCAGCGTGGCCAGCGCCGACAGCACGTCGTTGCCCTTGCTGACCAGCAGGAACGCCGCGCTGGTCGGCCGCACGCTGCGGGCCCGGCGCTCGAACAGCACCAGCCCGCAGGCGCGCTCCAGCGCGGCGACCTGCTGGGAGACGGCGGACGCGGTGTACCCGAGGTTGCGGGCGGCGTCCGCGAACGACCCGGTGCGCACGACCTCGCGCACGGTCTGGATGTGCAGGGGACTGATCATCGGTGCTCCCCGTCGACCGGCGGCGCTTCGACGTCTCCCCGCGGACGCCCCCTCCTTCCGTTCTAGTCGTGCGCGGGCCGTTTCGCCACCAGCGTCAGCACGTCGTACTTGGCGACGGACGCGCCGTCCTGGTTGGTGACGTCGGTGTCCCAGCGCACCTCGCCGTAGTCGGCGCCCTCGCGCGGCGAGATCTGCTTGGCGGTCAGCGTCACCGTCAGCTCGTCGCCGGGCTTCACCGGGGTGAGGAACCGCAGGTTCTCCAGCCCGTAGTTCGCCAGCACCGGCCCGGGCGCCGGCTCGACGAACAGCCCCGCCGCGAACGACACGACGAGGTAGCCGTGCGCGACCCGGCCGCCGAACAGCGGGTTCCTGCGGGCCGCCTCCTCGTCGGTGTGCGCGTAGAAGGTGTCGCCGGTGAACTCGGCGAAGTGCCCGATGTCGTCGAGCGTGACGACGCGGGGCCCGCCGACGGCGGTGTCTCCGACCCGCAGGTCCTCCAGGTGCTTGCGGAACGGGTGCTCGTCGGTGACGGTGCGGTCGGTGCCGGGCACCCAGCGGCCGGTGAGCGCGGTGAGCATCGCGGGCCCGGCCTGGACGGCGGTGCGCCGCATGTGGTGCACGACCCCGCGGATCCCGCCCATCTCCTCGCCGCCGCCGGCGCGCCCCGGGCCGCCGTGGACGAGCGCGGGCAGCGGCGACCCGTGCCCGGTGGACTCCTTGGCGTCCTCGGAGTTCAGCACCAGCAGCCGCCCGTGCCAGGGCGCAAGGCCGAGGACGACGTCGCGCGCGAACTCGGCGTCGGCGGTCACCACGGACCCGGCGAGGCTGCCCCGGCCGCGCGCCGCGAGCGCGATCGCGTCCGCCGCGTCCGCGTGCGGCATCAGGGTGCTGACCGGGCCGAACGCCTCGACCTCGTGCGGCTCGGCGCGCCCGGTGTCGTCGGCGCGCAGCAGCACCGGCGACATGAACGCGCCGCGCTCGGCGTCCGCGCCCCTCACCTCGACCCGCTCCGGGTCGCCGTACACGATCCGGCCCGCGTCCGTCAGCGCCTTGAGCGACCGGCGGACCTCCTCGCGCTGGTCGAGGGTGGCGAGCGCGCCCATCCGCACGTCCGGATCGGCCGGGTTCCCGACCGTCACCCGCGCCAGCCGCTCCTGGACGGCCTCCGTCACGGCGTCGATCAGCGCGGCGGGGACCAGCGCGCGGCGGATCGCGGTGCACTTCTGCCCCGCCTTGACGGTCATCTCCGCGACCAGCTGCTTGACGTACAGGTCGAACTCGGGCGTGCCGGGCGCCGCGTCGGGGCCGAGGACCGAGCAGTTCAGCGAGTCGGCCTCGGCGTTGAACCGGACGGCGTTGCCGACGATCGCCGGATGCGTCCGCAGCAGCCGCGCCGTCGAGGCAGAGCCGGTGAACGCCACGACGTCCTGCTCGGTGAGGTGGTCGAGCAGGTCGCGCGGGTCGCCGCAGACCATCTGCACGCTGCCCTCCGGCAGGATCCCCGACTCCACGACCAGCTCGACCAGCCGGGCCGTCAGGTACGCGGTCTGGCTCGCGGGCTTGATCAGGCTCGGCATGCCGGCGAGGAACGCGGGCGCGAGCTTCTCCAGCGGCCCCCAGACCGGGAAATTGAACGCGTTGATCTGCACCGCGACGCCGTGCGACGGCGTGCACAGATGCTGGCCGACGAACGTGCCGCCCTTGCCGAGCGGCTCGACGCCGCCCTCCACCAGCACCGTGTCGTTCGGCAGCTCACGCTTGCCCTTGCTCGCATAGCCGAACAGCACACCGATGCCGCCGTCGACGTCGAACTTGGAATCGCCCAGCGTTGCGCCCGTCCGCGCGGACAGCGCGTACAGCTCCTCGCGGTGCTCCCGCAGGTGGGACGCCAGCGCCTTCAGCAGCGCGGCGCGCTGGTGGAACGTCAGCTCCCGCAGCACCGGCCCGCCGACCGCCCGCCCGTGGTCCAGGGCGGCGCCCATGTCGACCCCCGCGGAGGAGATCCGCGCGATCTCCTCCCCCGTGACGGCGTCGTGCAACGGCGCCCCCTCGTCCTCCGGAGCACGCCATGAACCCGACACATAGCTGCGCAGCACGACCACCGGGACCTCCTCGTCCGCATATCTCTGGTTCTTCCTGCCACGATCGGCGCGCGTTCACGCCTTGCAGACATGACAGCCCAGGACGGGTTTCTTTGTCGACATGCTGCCTCGCGGCAAGGAGGATTCCGGCTGCGAGGGACACGGAGGCCGGTGATCTTGCGCAGGGCGGAGGCCGGGGCCCCGCCCCTCAGTTCTCGACGAGGAGCCTGTCGCCGTCGTCCCTGGAGACGGACATGACGAGCGGTGCCCCGTGCCCGCCGGGGAAGTCGACGGCGATCCGCTCCGGCCCCCGCCGCTCCCACCGGCCCTCGCGCTCGGCGAGGCGGTCGTCGGGAGCGGGACGGTGCTCGGTGACGGTGCCGTCCGGGCGGAACTCCAGGCGCCGCCGCGGGCGGCGGGCCGGAGGGAGCGGCCGGCCTTCCGGCCGGTACACCGCCGCGGCCGGGGTGTCCTCCTCGAAGGCGTGGACCCACGTGCCCGTGACGGGGGCCGGCGTGCCGTCCGTGCCGCTTCCTCCGGTCATGGCGCCTCCTCCGGCGATCGTCCCGTCATCCGCCGAAGCGGTGGCCGACGAGCCCGAGCGCGTCGTGGATGTCGGTCAGGGCCTCCCGGGTCAGGCGCTCGGTGTCGTGGAGCAGCCGTTCGACGTCGGCGTCCTGCGCGACGTACCCCGGAGTCTGAGCCTCCACCGGCCTCGTCTCGGGCGCGGGCGCGGCGGGTGTCGCGGGCGCGGCCTGGTGCGCCACGAGGAACGAGGCGCGCGTCCCCTCGAGGCAGGCGTTGATCCGCTCGCGCTGGCCGCGGGTGAACATGAACATGCTGTCGTCGTCCACGTAGTCCATATAGTTCATGAACATGTCGCCGTTCGGGCCGTTGTTGCAGGTGACGTGCGGGAACGCCGGCTTGCCCACGTTGGAGTTGGCCTGGTTCGGCGTGTCCGCGACGCGGTCGTCGTTGCTGCACGCGCCGTCGTCGTCGCCCCAGATGTGGAACAGGTCGAGCCAGTGCCCGATCTCGTGCGTCGCCGTGCGGCCGCCGTTGTACGGGGCCGCGGCGGTACCGGTCGTCCCGAAGGCCGAGTGCAGGATGACCACGCCGTCGGTCTGCGGCGGGCCGCCGGGGAACTGCGCGTAGCCCAGCAGGCCCTCGCCCAGCTGGCACACCCACAGGTTGAGGTACTGGTCGCTCGGCCAGGGATCGGCGCCGCCGCTGGCCGCCGCCTTCACGGCGTCGTGCGAGTCGAAGCCGGTGCGGTCCGTCTCGGCCCTGACGATCCCTCCCGTCGGGGCGCCGTGGGGATCCACGGTCGCGAGCGCGAACTCGACCTCGATGTCGGCCACCAGCGGCTTCCACGCGTCCGGCACCCGCGACACGTCGGGGTTGGCGGCGCGGAAGTCCCGGTTGAGGACGTCGATCTGGCTGTGGATCTGCGCGTCGCCGATGTTCTGCGCCGGGGTGCGCGGGTTGTGCACCACGTGGACGACGACCGGGATGGTGACCACGCCGCTGCGGACGGAGGCGCGCCGCCCGGTCTCGTACTGGAGAGCCCGGTTCTCGATGCGCGCCCGCTGCGCCCGGTAGGTCATGCTCTCGTTCAGCAGCCGGCGGTGGACGTGCATGGCGCCGCACAGGTCGCGCGACGGGGCCGGGAAGGGGTTGTACTCGGTCATGGTGGTCCTCTCGGATCTCGCGGCCGAGGCCCGCCTCTCCCGCGCGGGCCTCCCCCTGCCGTGCCGGGAGCCCTACCAACCACCACCGGCACCCTAAGCTCGAAAAGCCGCAAACTACCGTCAAACCCCCAGACGTCTACATTTCACTCGGCATTCACGACCCACCCGAACGAAGTTACAGATCTTGATGATCTGTTCCTCCGTTCACTACGCTGCGCGCATGCCCACGCTCTCCCGCGTCTCCGCCGAGCTGACCGGCCTGCGCGCCGCCGCCCGCGCGGGGATGATCGGCCCGATGCCGCCGGCCGCGCTGCTGCGGGCGGCGCGCGCCCTGCGCGCCTACGGGCCGCTCGGCGCCGTGACCTCGCTGCCCGCCCAGCGCTTCCCCGACCGCGTCGGGCTCGTGGACGAGCGGGGCCCGCTGACGTTCGCCGAGCTGGAGCGGCGCTGCAACGCCCTCGCCAACGCGTTCCGGGAACGCGGCGTCGGCCCGGACTCCACCGTCGGCATCCTGTGCCGCAACCACCGCGGCCTGCTGGAGGCGATGTCGGCGGCGGCCAAGACCGGCGCGTCCGTGCTGTTCCTCAACACCGACTTCGCCGCGCCGCAGCTGCGCGACGCCGTGACCCGCGAGGGCGTCACCGTCCTGGTGCACGACGAGGAGTTCGCGGCGGTCGCCGACGGCCTCGACCTGCCCCGCCACACCGACGCCGGCCTCGACGCTCTCATCGCCGAAGGCGGCGCCGCTCCCCCGCCCGCGCCGTCCCGGCACGGCTCGATGGTGATCCTCACCAGCGGCACGTCCGGCCGGCCGAAGGGCGCGCCGCGCTCGCAGTCGCCGTCGATGGCACTGCCCGGCGGCATCCTGTCGAAGGTGCCGTTCCGGGGCCGCGAAGCGATGTTCGTCGGCCCGCCGCTGTTCCACGGGTTCGGGCTGACCTGCGCCGTCCTCGCGCTCGGCCTCGGCTCCACCCTCGTGCTGCGCCGCCGCTTCGACGCCGCCGCGGTCCTGGCCGACCTCGCCGAGCACCGCTGCACGTCGCTGATCGCCGTCCCGGTGATGCTGAACCGGCTGCTCGCCTCGCCCGCGCTCGACGCCCGCGACCTGTCCCGGCTCAAGGTCATCCTCACCGGCGGAGCGCGGCTGGACCCCGACCTCGCCCGCCGCACCGCCGAGGCGTTCGGGCCCGTCCTGCACAACTTCTACGGCTCCACCGAGGCGTCCTGCATCACCATCGCCACGCCCGAGGACCTCGCCGCCGCGCCCGGCTGCGTCGGACGCCCGCCCGCCGGCACGACCGTCGCGATCCTCGGCGACGACGACCGCCCCGTCGCCCCCGGCGCGACCGGCCGGATCTTCGTCGACTCGCCCGCCCGGTTCGGGGGCTACACCGGCGGTGGCGGCAAGGAGGAGGTCGGCGGGCTGATGGCCGTCGGCGACCTCGGCCATGTCGACGAGGGCGGCCGGCTGCACGTGGACGGCCGCGCCGACGACATGATCGTCTCCGGCGGGGAGAACGTCCACCCGGGCGAGGTCGAGGACCTGCTGGCCGCGCATCCCGCCATCGCGGAGGCCGCCGTCGTCGGCGTCCCCGACGAGGAGTTCGGCCAGCGCCTACGCGCCTTCGTCGTCGTCGCCGCCGACGGCGAGGGCCTCGGCGAAGACGACGTGAAGAAGCACGTCGCCGCCAACCTCGCCCGCCACAAGGTGCCCCGCGAGGTCGTCTTCCTGGACGCCCTCCCCCGCAACCCGGCGGGCAAGGTCCTCAAGCACACCCTCCCGGAGCCCTGACCGGCCGCGCCGCCCACCATCATCGCGGTGACCGGCGCCGAGGTCCGGCGCGGCGGGCTGAAATACTCGTGACCATGACTTACACGGCCGACGGCGACCGATACGAACGAATTCCCTACCGGCGGTGCGGGCGCAGCGGGCTGCGGCTCCCCGCGATCTCGCTCGGGCTGTGGCACAACTTCGGCGACGACCGCCCGATCGACGTCCAGCGGGCGATCCTGCGGCGGGCGTTCGACCTCGGGGTGACGCACTTCGACCTCGCCAACAACTACGGGCCGCCCTACGGGTCGGCGGAGACCAACTTCGGCCGCATCATGCGCGAGGACCTCGCGCCCTACCGGGACGAGCTGATCATCTCGACGAAGGCCGGCTACGACATGTGGCCCGGCCCGTACGGCGAATGGGGGTCGCGCAAGTACCTGCTCGCCAGCCTCGACCAGTCCCTGAAGCGGATGGGGCTGGACTACGTCGACATCTTCTACAGCCACCGGTTCGACCCGGACACGCCGCTGGAGGAGACGATGGGCGCGCTGGACCACGCCGTCCGGTCCGGGAAGGCGCTGTACGCGGGCATCTCGTCGTACTCGCCGAAGCGCACCGCGGAGGCCGCGCGGATCCTGCGGGAGATGGGGACGCCGCTGCTGATCCACCAGCCGTCCTACTCGATGCTGAACCGGTGGATCGAGGGCGGCCTGCTCGGCACCCTGGAGGAGGAGGGCGTCGGCTGCATCGCGTTCTCGCCGCTGGCGCAGGGCATGCTCACCGGCAAGTACCTCGGCGGCATCCCGGAGGGGTCGCGGGCCAGCCGGAACACCTCGTTCTCCAGCGACCTGCTGACCGAGGAGAACGTCCGGCACGTCCGGACGCTCGACGAGATCGCCCGGGGGCGCGGCCAGTCGCTCGCGCAGATGGCCCTCGCCTGGTCGCTGCGGGACGCGCGGGTCACCTCGGCGCTGATCGGCGCGAGCAGCGTCGCGCAGCTGGAGGAGAACCTCGCGGCGCTGGACCGGCTCGACTTCACGCCGGACGAGCTGGAGGCGATCGACCGGGACGCGGTGGAGGCCGGCATCAACATCTGGGCGGCGTCCAGCGCCGACTGACCGAAGGCGGCGGCGGAGTCTGCATCGTCGTCCCCGGACCGGGCACGACGGCGGCATGGAAGAGATGACGCTGCGCAGTGCCGCATTCGACGATCACACGCTCATGCCGTCGGAGTACTCGCACGACCGGGGCGACGTGTCGCCGCCGCTGGAGTGGTCGCCGGTCCCGGAGGAGGTGGTGGAGCTGGCGCTGGCCTGCGAGGACCCGGACGCCCCGGTCGGGACGTTCGCGCACTGGCTGGTCGCCGGCATCGACCCCGTCACCACCGGCCTGGACGCCGGGGAGCAGCCGACCGGCGCGGTCCTCGGCCGCAACGACTACGGGACGGAGGGCTACGGCGGGCCGAAGCCGCCGGCCGGCGACGACCCGCACCGCTACTTCTTCCGCCTGTACGGGCTGTCGGAGCCGTCCGGGCTGCGGGACGGCTTCACCGCGGAGGAGCTGCGGGACGCCGTCGAGGACAAGGTCGTGGCGTCGGGCACGCTCGTCGGCACGTTCGCCCGGTGACCGCGGGGAGCCCCGGCCCGGACGACGACGACCGCGGCCGCGAGGACCACGACGGCCACGACGGCCACGAGGACCGGGAGCCGGTCAAGGAGCCGGCAGGGAACGAGCCGCTGACCGCCCGGAGCGCGCTGGGCCTGCGGGCGGTCCTGTCGGGCGTCGCGCTGGTGGCGGCGGTCGCGGCGGCCATCGTGTTCGGCATCGTCGCGAACCGCGACGGGAGCGGGTCGGCCTGGGGCGCGGCGGTCGTCTGCGTGATCGTCGCCGCGATCGCGGCGGCGGACCTCGCGGTGATCGCGCGCCGCGCCCGGGGCCGCTGATCAGTGCCGGTGGGACGGCGCGGCCAGCTCGGGGTGGGCCAGCAGCCAGGAGATCCGCTCGCGGCTCTCGTCGTCGGTGGGCGTGTAGACGACCAGCCGGGCGCCCGCCGACCCGGTGATGTCGAGGTTCGTGGTGCGGGTGCGGATCTCCTCGACCACGGGGTGCCGGAACACCTTCACGCGCGGCCCCGGCAGGGCGACCTCGTGCTCGGCCCACAGCCGCGCGAACTCCGGGTTGGCCGCCTGGAGCCGCTGGACCAGCTCCTTCCAGCCCGGCTCGTTCATGTGCCGGCTGTAGCGGTACCGGAACACCGCGACGTGCATCGGCATCTCCTCGGCCATGTTCCCGACCGGGTTGCAGCACGACGGCGTCGTGAACGTGATCCACATCGTGTTGCGCTCGCACGGCGGAAACGTCTCCAGGCACGGGAAGATCGCCGTGAAGGCGGCGTTCCAGGCGAGCACGTCCGAGCGGGCGTTGCACACCGCCGCGGGCAGCGGCAGCAGCTCGTCGAGGATCGCCTGCATGTCCTCGGGCAGCTGCCGGGCCTCGTCCGGGGGCTCCGCCTCCGGTACCTCGGCGAGCCGGTACAGGTGCTCGCGCTCGGCGCCGTCGAGGCGCAGCGTGCGGGCCACGGCGTCCAGCACCTGGGTGCTGGCGTTGATCGGGCGGCCCTGCTCGAGCCAGGTGTACCAGGTGACGCCCACCCCGGCGAGCTGCGCGACCTCCTCGCGGCGCAGGCCGGGCGTTCGGCGCCGCTGCCCCGGCGGCATGCCGACCTCGTGCGGGGTGATCCGCTCGCGCCTGCTGCGCAGGAACTCCGCCAGTTCGGTGCGGCGGCGGGACGTCCTGCGCCCGGTCGCCGTTCCGGTCGTCGTCACGGTTCCAGCCTGCCCTTCGCGCGGGGTCGTTACCAGGTGCTGCCAGTACCAGTATCAAGGGGCTCTCGTTACCGGTACCGGATCGGCGCCAGTGTCGTTCCCATGACACAGACAACCGATCTGCGCGGGGTCATTCCCGAGCGGGATGCGCGGAGCGGTCCCGGAGGCCTCGTCCTCGGCCTCCTGCTGCTGGGACAGTTCATGGCCATCCTCGACGTGAACATCGTCAACGTGGCGCTGCCGACGATGCGGGCGGACCTGCACGCGTCCGGCGCGGGACTGCAGCTGATCGTCGCCGGCTACACCATCACCTACGCCGTGCTGCTGATCACGGGGGCGCGGCTCGGCGACATCGCCGGGCACCGCCGGACCTACCACGCCGGGCTGGCCGCCTTCACGGTGATGTCCCTGGCCTGCGGGCTGGCGCCGTCCACCTGGCCGCTGGTCGGGTTCCGGTTCCTGCAGGGCGCCGGGGCGGCGCTGATGACGCCGCAGGTGATGTCGATGATCCAGCGGAACTTCACCGGCGCGGCACGGGCGCGCGCGCTGGGCTTCTACTCGGCGGTGATCGCGGGCGGCGTGGTCGTCGGCCAGGCCGCCGGGGGGCTGCTGGTGAGCGCGGACCTGTTCGGCGCGGGCTGGCGGACGGTGTTCCTCGTCAACGTCCCGATCGGCGCGGTGCTGCTGGCGGCCGGGCCGCGGCTGCTGCCGCGCGACGGCGGCGGCGCGCGGCGCGGGGACCTCGACCTGCGGGGGCTGCTCACGCTGTCGCCGGCCGTGCTGCTGTTCGTCGTCCCGCTGATCCTCGGGCACGAGCTGGGCTGGCCGCTGTGGGGGTGGTTCTCGCTGGCGGCGAGCGCCGCGTTCCTCGCCGCGTTCGTCGCGGTGGAGCGGGGCGTGGCGGCGCGCGGCGGCCGGCCGCTGGTCTCGCCGCGGGTGCTGCGGGCGCCGCGGCTGCTGCCCGCCTGCGGGGCGCTCATGCTGGCGCCGGGGACGTGGGGCTCGTTCCTGTTCACGACGACGCTGCACCTGCAGGGCGACCTGAGGATGTCGCCACTCCGGTCGGGGCTGGCGTTCGTGCCGTGCGTCGCCGCGTTCGCGCTGGTGGGGCTGAACTGGCAGCGGCTGCCCGTCCGCTGGCACCGGCGGGTGATCCCGGTGGGGTTCGCGATCGCGGCGGCGGGCTACCTGTGCGTCGGCCCGCTGGCCGGCGGCGGCGTCGCGTACGAGGCGCTCACCGCGGTGATCGGGTTCGGCCTCGGGGTCATGTCTATCATCATGACGGTGGGGCTGGAGCACGTCCCGGCCGCGGACGCGGCGGACGCCAGCGGGCTGCTGCTGACGCTGATGCAGATCAGCCAGGTGATCGGCGTCGCGACCATCGGGACGCTGTTCCTGACCGCGGCGGAGTCGAGCGGTTCGACCCGGCACGCCGAGTACGCGACCGGGTGGGCGCTGGGGGCGGTCGCGCTGGCCGGTACCGCGTTCACGGTGCTGCTGGCCCGCGGCCGGGCCGCCGCCCGCGACGCCTGACGCGCTCCCCGCCTTACGCGGAGCCTCAACGCGGAGCCTCAGTACGCGGTGAGCCGGGCGCGCGCGGCCTCCACGGCGGGCGGCAGGGGGCGACGCTCGCCTGCCAGCCGTGGCAGCGCGCGCGCCGCGTCGGCGAGCCCCGCCCGGCCGTCGCGGCTGCCCAGCGCCGCGGCGGCCATCCGGGCGACGGCCGGGAGTGGGCGGCGCAGCCAGGCCGTCAGCAGCCCGTTGCGGATCTCCCGGCGGCGCCGCGCCGACGGGTTCCGGCCGCTCTGCGACGGATGGTGGTGCACGACCAGCTCGGGGACGTAGGCGAGGTCCCAGCCCGCGGCGGCCAGGTCGAGGGCGAGGAGCTCCTCCTCGCCGGCGAAGTGCAGCACGTCGGAGAAGCCCCCGGCGTCGAGGTAGGCGTCGCGGCGGACGATGGCCGAGCAGGCGAGGAAGCCGAGGACGGCGGGCCCGGGCACGCCGTCCGGCCGCCCGAGCGGCGACCGGGACATCGCCTCCGACACCGGCTCCAGGTGCTCGTCCTCGCCGACGAGGACGCGGGCGGCCAGCAGCGCCGTCCGCGGGTGGGCGTCGAGGATCTCCACGGCTCGTTCCAGCGCTCCCGGCGCCCACCAGGAGTCGTCGTCGGCGAACGCGACATAGCGGGTCGCCGCCTCCCGCACGCCGACGTTGCGGGCGGCGGCGCCGAGGTTGCGTCGCAGCCGCAGCACCCGCGCGCCGGCGGCCTCCGCGACCTCCGCGGTGCCGTCGGCGGAGCCGTTGTCGGCCACGATGACCGGCGCGGTGTGCCGGCCGAGGCTGTGGCGGAGTTCGGCGGCGCGGTCGCGGGTCGCGACCACGATCGTGACGTCGGGCATGCTCTCCCCCGCTCCCATCAGCTGACGTACCGGCGCGCCTTGGAGGTCCGCTGCGCCTCCTCCAGGCTGCGCAGCCTGGTCTCGACGTCGCGCGGCAGCGTGCGGCGCTCCCGGGCGACCCAGCGCGCCCCGGCGGCGGCCTCGGCGAGCGCGCCGGCGGTGACGCGGTCGCGCGGCAGCGTGCGCAGCAGCCCGGCGGTGCGGCGGAACGCGACGGGCAGCGGGCGGCGCAGCCAGGTGAACCACAGCGTGTTGCGGATGCCGTGCCGGCGCCGCAGGTGCGCCTCGCGCAGCGGGGACGGCTCGTGGTGCACGACGACGTCCTCGGCGTAGCAGAGGTGCCAGCCGAGGGCCATCAGGTCGGCGCTGAGCAGTTCCTCCTCGCCGCCGAGCCACAGCCGGGCCGAGAACCCGCCGGCCTCCCGGAACGCCTCGGCCCGCAGCATCGACGCGCCCGCCAGGAACGAGCCGAGCGCGGGCCCGGGCAGCCAGGACGGCCCCGGGACGGGCGAGTCGCGCAGTTCCGGGACGATCGGGTCCTCGCGCCCGCCGGGCTCGACCAGGATCCGCCCGGTCACCACGGCGAGCCGCGGGTGGGCGTCCAGCAGATCGGCGGCGCGCGGCAGGGCGTCCGGTTCCCACCAGGTGTCGTCGTCGCAGAACGCCACGTACGGGGTGCGGACGTGGTCGACCGCGAGGTTGCGGGCGACGGCGCCGAGGTTGCGCTGCGACCGGATCAGCCGGAAGGCGGGGAACTCCTCGGCGACGGCGTCGGGCGTCCCGTCCCGCGAGGCGTTGTCCACCACGATGACGGGGGGCGGCCCGGGCAGGGCGCGCAGCCGGGCGAGCGTCGCCAGCAGCGAGCGCCGGCGGTCCCGGGTGATGACGACGAGGGTGCAGCGCATGGCACGCCCCGTACCCCCCGCCCCCGCGTCCATGTCCGGCTTTCGGCTCGAAAGCCAACAAACCCCCGCAGGCATCGCGACGTACGTAAACCCCATTTGAACTGCCAGTTCGCTCACCAGGCACTTTTTCCGGCGCAGTGTTTAGAGCCGGACTTCCCGGTAATGCACGAAATCACCTATAGGGGATTCGCTCCCTTCGAGATCCCCGGGCCGATGCCCACGACGGACGGCATCGCCACTCCACCGAACGCTGCGCCGAAACGGGGCTCATACATGCGCGTGCTCGGAATCAACGCGATCTTCCACGACCCGGCCGCCGCCCTCGTGGTGGACGGGACGGTCGTGGCCGCGGCGGAGGAGGAACGCTTCAGCCGCCGCAAGCACGGGAAACGGCCGGTCGCCTTCTCCGCCTGGGAACCACCGGAGCAGGCGGCCCGCTGGTGCCTGGAGCGCGCCGGGCTCGAGCCCGGCGACCTCGACGCCGTCGCCTACTCCTACGATCCCGGCCTGGTCGAACCCGGCCTGGACGGCCACGACGAGCAGTGGGAGAGGCTGCGGACCCTGTACGCGCGCCGCGCCCCGAACTTCCTCGCCGCCGCCCTGCCCGGGCTCGACCCCGGGATCGTCCGGTACGTCCCGCACCATGTGGCGCACGCCGCGTCCGCCGCCCTGGCCGCGCCGCGGCCCTGCGACGGCGACATCCTCGTCCTGGACGGCCGGGGCGAGTCCCACTCGCACCTCGCCGGCACGTACTCCGGCGGCGAGCTGACCCCGCTGCACGCGCAGCGGCTGCCGCACTCGCTCGGCCTCATGTACGAGGACCTCACCGAGCACCTCGGATTCCTGCGCTCCAGCGACGAGTACAAGGTGATGGCGCTGGCGTCCTACGGCGAGCCGCGCTTCCTGGAAGAGCTGCGCGAGCACGTGCGGGCGACCGGCGACGGCGGCTTCGCGGTCGCGCCGATCGACTGGGGCGCGCTCGCCAAGGCCCGCTCGTCCGAGGGCGAGTGGACCCGCGACCACGCCGACCTCGCGGCGAGCGTCCAGGCGCGCCTGGAGGAGGTGCTGCTCGACCTGGTGACGTGGCTGCACGGGCGGACCGGCTCGCGGCGGCTGATGCTCGCCGGCGGCGTCGCCCTGAACTGCGTGGCGAACTCGCGGCTCGCCGCAGACGGGCCCTACGACGACATCTGGGTGCAGCCCGCGGCGGGCGACGCGGGCACCGCGCTCGGCGCCGCGCTGCACCTCGCGCAGGACGGCGGCGACGCCGTCACCGCGATGCCCGGCGCCGACCTGGGCCGCCAGTGGGACGACGCCTCGATCGCGCGGTACCTCGACACCGCCAAGGTGCCGTACGAGCGTCCGCCCGACGTCGCGGCGGCGGTCGCCGAGGCGCTGGCCCGCAACGAGATCGTCGCCTGGTTCCAGGGACGTTCGGAGTTCGGCCCGCGCGCGCTTGGACACCGGTCGCTGCTCGCCCATCCCGGCCACGCCGCCAACATCGAGCGGCTCAACGACGTGAAGGGCCGCGAGCAGTTCCGTCCCATCGCCCCGATGGTCGCGCTGGAGCACGCCGCCGAGATCTTCGACGGCCCGATCCCGAGCCCGTACATGCTGTTCGTCCATCGCGTCCGCCCGGAGTGGCGGGAGCGGATCCCCGCCGTCGTCCACGTGGACGGCACCGCCCGGATCCAGACGGTCGCGAGCGGCCACGAGCCGCTCGTCGCGCGGCTGCTGGAGGAGTTCCGGCTGCGCACCGGCCTGCCGGTCGTCGTCAACACCAGCCTCAACACCGCCGGACGGCCCATGGTGGACGACCCGCGGGACGCGCTGGAGTGCTTCGGCTCCGCGCCGGTCGACCTGCTGGCGATCGGCCCGTTCGTCGTCCGCCGCCGGGAGGTGCACGCCCGATGAGCTGCACCGTCGTCGTCCCGACGATCGGCCGGCCGAGCCTGCGCACCGTCCTGGAGGCGCTGCTGGACTCGATCGCCGGCGGCCCGGAGCCCGCCCCGCACGAGATCATCGTGGTGGACGACCGGCCCGCGCACGGCGCGCCGCTGCCGCTGCCGGACTCCGGCGGGCGGCGGATCCGGGTGATCCGCTCCGGCGGGCGCGGACCGGCCGCCGCGCGCAACGCCGGGTGGCGCGCCGCCGCCACCGAATGGGTCGCCTTCCTGGACGACGACGTCGTCCCCGACGCCGGCTGGACGCAGCGGCTCGCCGCCGACCTCGCCGGGCTGCCGCCGAAGGTCGCCGGCTCGCAGGGCCGCGTCACCGTGCCCGCGCCGGACGGCCGCCGCCCCACCGACTGGGAGCGCGGCACCGCCGGGCTCGCGGACGCCGACTGGATCACCGCCGACATGGCCTACCGGCGCGGCGTCCTCGCCGAGCTGGGCGGCTTCGACGAGCGGTTCCGCCGCGCCTACCGCGAGGACGCCGACCTCGCGCTGCGCGCCCTGGCGGCCGGGCACGACCTGGTGCGGGGCGAGCGGCACGTGACGCATCCGGTGCGTCCGGCCGGGTTCTGGGCCTCGGTCCGCGCCCAGGCCGGGAACGCCGACGACGTCCTCATGTGGCGGGTCCACGGCTCCGGCTGGCGGGCCCGCGCGGGCGAGGGCAGGGGCCTGCTGCGCCGGCACGTCCTGACGACCGCCGCCGGCCTCGCCGCCCTGGCCGCCGTGCCCGCCGCGTCGCGCGGGAGCCGGGCCGGAACGGCCGCCGCGGCGCTGGCCGCGGGCGCCTGGGCGGTCTCCACCGCCCGGTTCGCGCTCCAGCGCGTCCGGCCCGGGCCCCGGACGCCCGGCGAGGTGCTGAAGATGGCGGTCACCAGCGCGGTCATCCCGCCCGCCGCCGTCGCGCACCGGATCAGAGGCCTGCTGACGCACCGCGACGCCCGGCCGTGGGCCGGGCCGTGGGTCGTGCTGTTCGACCGCGACGACACCCTCATCCGCGACGTCCCGTACAACGGCGACCCCGCGCTGGTCGAGCCGATGCCGGGCGCGCGGCGCGCCCTGGACCGGCTGCGCCGGCACGGCGTGCGGATCGGCGTGGTGTCCAACCAGTCGGGGGTGGCGAAGGGGCGCATCACCGCCGGCGACGTCCGGCGCGTCAACGCGCGGGTCGAGGAGCTGCTCGGCCGCATCGACGTGTGGGAGTTCTGCCCCCACGACGGCGACGACGGCTGCGAGTGCCGCAAGCCGCGGCCCGGGATGATCGAGCGGGCCGTGCGGCGGCTCGGCGCGCTGCCGTCCGACTGCGCCGTCATCGGCGACATCGGCCGCGACATCGAGGCCGCGGCGGCGGCCGGCGCCCGGGGCATCCTCGTGCCGACCGTCCGCACCCGGCCCGCGGAGATCGCGCGGGCGCTGGAGACGGCACCGAACCTCGGCGCCGCCGTCGATCTGGTCCTCGGCGGAAGGCGGGCGCGATGAGGGTGCTGCTGGCACGCCAGGACAACCTCGGCGACGTGCTGCTCGCCGGGCCCGCCGTCCGGGCGGTCGCGGCGCGGGCCGACGAGGTCGTGCTGCTGTGCGGACCGCGCGGCCGCGCCGCCGCCGACCTGCTGCCCGGCGTGGACGAGGTCATCGAGTGGCGCGCGCCCTGGATCGACCCGGAACCGGACCCGGTGGACCGGGCCGACATCGAGGCGGCCGTCGCGAAGCTGGCGGGCTTCGACCGGGCGCTCATCCTCACCTCCTTCCACCAGTCGCCGCTGCCGCTCGCGCTGCTGCTGCGGCTCGCCGGCACCCCGTGGATCGGCGGCATCAGCGAGGACTACCCCGGCTCCCTGCTGGACCTGCGGCACCGCCCCGAAGGCGACGTGCCCGAACCGCTGCGGATGCTGGCCCTCGCCGAGGACGCCGGGTTCCCCGCGCCCGCCGACACCCGGCTCCGGGTGCGCGAACCGCTGCCCGACACCGACCACCTCACCGGCGGCGCCGGCTACGTGGTGGTGCATCCGGGGACGTCCGTCCCCGCGCGGGCCTGGCCGCCGGAGCGGTGCGCCGAGGCCGTCCGGCTGCTGCGCGCCGCCGGCCACCGGGTCGTGGTGACCGGGCACGGCGAGGAGAAGGAGCTGACCGCGCTGGTCGCCGGGGAGGACGGCCTCGACCTCGGTGGCCGCACCGCCCTGCCGGAACTCGCGTCCGTGCTGCACGGCGCCCGCGCCGTCGTCGCCGGCAACACCGGCCCCGCCCACCTCGCCGCCGCCGTCGGCACCCCCGTCGTGTCGCTGTTCGCGCCGACCGTCCCCGCCGCCCGGTGGGCGCCGTTCGGGGTACCGATGGCGCTGCTCGGCGACCAGGGCGCGCCCTGCAAGGACAGCCGCGCCCGCGTGTGCCCCGTGGAGGGCCACCCGTGCCTGGCGTCGGTCGGCGCCGACGAGGTCGCCGCGGCCGTCGAGGTCATCGCCGCGGACCCGCGCGGCACACCCCCGGAGGAGGAACCCGCCCGATGAGAGTCCTGCTCTGGCACGTCCACGGCTCGTGGGCCACGTCGTTCGTGCACGGGCCGCAGACCACGCTCGTCCCCGTCACTCCCGGCAAGGGGCCCGACGGCAAGGGACGCCCCGACACCTTCACCTGGCCCGACCGCGCCGTCGAGGTCACGCCCGAGCGGCTGCGGCATGAGGACGTCGACGTCGTCGTCCTGCAGCGCCCCCACGAACTGCAGCTCGCCGAGGAATGGCTCGGCCGCCGCCCCGGACGCGACGTCCCCGCCGTCTACGTCGAGCACGACACCCCCCGGCGCACCCCCTCGGACGCGAGCCTGCCGGAGGAGGTCGTCCCCGACAGCCGCCACTTCCTGCACGACCGCGACGACATCCCCGTCGTGCACGTCACCCACTTCAACCAGCTGTTCTGGAACTGCGGCCGCGCCCCGACCACGGTCATCGAGCACGGGATCGTCGACCCCGGCTACCGCTGCACCGGCGACATGCCGCGCGCCGGCGTCGTCATCAACGACCCGCTGCGGCGCGGGCGCGTCGCCGGGACCGACCTGCTCGCCCGGCTGGCGAGCGCCGTCCCCCTGGACCTGTTCGGCATGAACGTCGCGGGCGTCCCGGAAGCGCTCGGCATCGCGCCGGAGTCCCTGTGGACGTTCGAGGACCTGCCGCAGGCGCGGATGCACGAGGAGCTCGCCCGCCGCCGCGTCTACGTCCATCCCTACCGGTGGACCTCGCTCGGCCTCGCCCTGATCGAGGCCATGATGCTCGGCCTGCCCGTGGTGGCGCTCGCCACCACCGAGGCGGTCGAGGCGGTGCCGCCGGAGGCCGGGGTGCTGTCCACGCGGGTCGGCACGCTGGCCGACGCCGCGCGGACCCTGGCCGCCGACCCGCCGCGCGCCCGCCAGATGGGCAAGGAGGCGCGCGCCCACGCCGTCGAACGCTACGGCCTGCCGCGGTTCCTGCGCGACTGGGAGCGAACTCTCACGGAGGTAACGCGATGAGAATAGCCATGATCTCCGAGCACGCCAGCCCGCTGGCCGCCAAGGGCGGGCTGGGCGGAGCGGACGGCGGCGGCCAGAACGTGTTCGTCGCGGAACTGGCCGCCGAGCTCGGCCGCCAGGGCCACTACGTCACCGTGTACACGCGGCGGGACGCGCCCGCCCTGCCGCGCCGGGTGCGGCTCGCGCCCGGCGTGACGGTCGAGCACGTCCCCGCGGGCCCGGCCGAGCGCATCGCCAAGGACGACCTGCTGCCGTGGATGCGCGACTTCGGGCTCTACCTGGAGCAGCGCTGGGCCGCCGAGCCGCCGGACGTGGCGCACGCGCACTTCTGGATGAGCGGGCTCGCCGCGCTCCAGGCGTCGGCGCCGACCCTGGCGCGGCGCGTGCCGGTGGTGCAGACGTACCACGCGCTCGGCACGGTGAAGCGGCGCCACCAGGGCGGCAAGGACACGAGCCCCGCGTCGCGCCTGGAACTGGAGCGCGCGATCGGGTTGTCCGCCGAAGCGGTCATCGCCACCTGCGCCGACGAGGTCGCCGAGCTGACCGCGATGGAGGTGCCGCGCGAGCGGATCTCGGTGGTGCCCTGCGGCGTCGACCTCGGGCTGTTCACCCCGGACGGGCACCGCTCGGACGGCCGGGAGCGGCACCGGCTCGTCGTGCTGTCGCGGCTCGTCGAGCGCAAGGGCGTGGACACCGCGATCCGGGCGCTGGCGCACCTGCCGGACGCCGAGCTGGCCGTCGCCGGCGGGCCGCCGCGCGGCGACCTGGACGGCGACGCGGAGGTGCGGCGGCTGCGGCGCGTCGCGCGGGACGCGGGCGTCGCGGGACGGGTGGAGTTCCTCGGCCGGCTCGGCCGCGAGGAGGTCCCGCCGCTGCTGCGGTCGGCGAGCCTGGTGGTGACGCTGCCCTGGTACGAGCCGTTCGGCATGGTCCCGCTGGAGGCGATGGCGTGCGGCGTCCCGGTCGTGGCGAGCGCCGTCGGCGGCCACCTGGACACCGTCGTGGACGGCGCCACCGGCGTGCTGGTCCCGCCGCGCGACCCGGAGGCGGCGGCCGCCGCGATCCGGGCGCTGCTGGACGACCCGGCGGGCCGCGCCGCGATGGGCTTCGCGGCGGGCGACCGGGCCCGGGAGCGCTACTCCTGGGCGCGCGTCGCCGCCGACACGGCCGGCGTCTACGAGCGCGCCGCGGCGCTGAGCGGGGTGGCCGCATGACCGAGCGAAGCGAGGGCATGCGGCGGTGTTGTCGGGGGGCACGGGGGGTCGCCCCCCGCAGGGAGGCAGCGTGACGACCACGACGCAACGGATCGCGCGGACGCGCACCGCGACCGCGCAGGACCGGCGCCTGGAGGCGCTCGCCGAGGCGGCGCTGGAGTTCCGCGCGCAGGTCCCGACCATCGAGGCGTGGGGCCGCCGGCTCGCGGGCGTGCTGCGCGCCGGCGGGCGGCTGCTCGCCTGCGGGAACGGGGGCAGCGCCGCCGAGGCGCAGCACCTGACCGCCGAGCTCGTCGGCCGGTTCGAGGACGAGCGCCGGCCGCTGTCGGCGATCCCGCTGCACGGGGACACCTCGTCGGTCACCGCCATCGGCAACGACTACGGCCCGGCGCACGTGTTCGCCCGGCAGGTGCAGGCGCACGGCCGCCCGGGCGACGTGCTGGTGTGCCTGTCGACCAGCGGCCGCAGCCCCAACGTGATCGCCGCGGCGGACCGGGCGCGCGAGCTCGGCCTGACGGCGTGGGCGGTCACCGGGCCGGGCCCGAACCCGCTCGCCGACGCCTGCCACGACGCGATCACCGTGCGGGCCGGCGCGACCTCGACCGTCCAGGAGATCCACCTCGCCGCGGTGCACCTGCTGTGCGGGGTGGTCGACGACGCCTTGGGGGTGAATCGATGACCGCACCGCTGGTGGTGGTGGGCGACGTGCTGCTCGACGTCGACATCGTCGGGACGAGCAGCCGGCTCTGCCCGGACGCGCCCGTCCCGGTCGTCGAGCAGGCGGAGGAGCACGCCCGGCCCGGCGGCGCCGGGCTGGCCGCGCTGCTGGCGGCGGCCGGCGGCCGGGAGGTCGTGCTCGTCACCGCGCTCGCCGACGACGAGCCGGGGCGGCGGCTGCGCGCCATGCTGGAGCGGCACATGGAGGTCGCCGCGTTCCACCTGCACGGCGGCACGCCGTGCAAGCTGCGCATCCGGTCGGGAGACCAGTCGGTGGCGCGCCTGGACGCCGGGGAAGGGCAGGCCCTCGACGGGCCCGTCGGCCCGCGCGTCACCGACGCGATCGCGGGGGCCGGCGCGGTGCTGGTCTCCGACTACGGGCGCGGGGTGACCCGGCACCGCGCCGTCCGGTCGCTGCTGAGCGCGCTGCCGCGCGGCGTCCCGGTCGTGTGGGACCCGCATCCGCGCGGCGAGCCGCCGGTGCCGGGCACGCGGCTGCTCACCCCGAACGAGGAGGAGGCCGCGCGGCTGGCGGCCGCGGACGGGGCCGACATCACCGGGTTCGGGCTGTCGGCGGCGGGCCGCCGCGGCCGGCACCTCGGCCGGTCGTGGGGCATCGAGGGCGTCGCGATCACGCTCGGGTCGGAGGGCGCGCTGCTGTGCGACGGGTCGGAGGCGCCGTTCCTCGCGCCCGCCGAGCCGGCCCGCGGCGACGCCTGCGGCGCCGGCGACAGCTTCGCCGCCGGGACGGTCGAGGCGCTCGCGGACGGGGCGTCGCTGTCCGGCGCCGTCACCGCCGGCGTGCGGCGCGCGTCGGACTACGTCCGGGCGGGCGCGGCGGCGGCCGTCGCGGCGCAGCTCGCCGAGTCCGGCACGGCCCGGCTCGTCCCCGAGCGCGGGGAGGACGCCTGGGACGTCGTCGAGCGGACGCGGCGGGCGGGCGGCACGGTCGTGGCGACCGGCGGCTGCTTCGACCTGCTGCACGCCGGGCACGTGAGCATGCTGCAGCAGGCCCGGCGGCTCGGCGACTGCCTGATCGTGTGCGTCAACTCCGACGCGTCGGTGCGCCGCCGCAAGGGCCCGACCCGGCCGGTGACGCCGGCCGCGGACCGCGTCCGGGTGCTGGAGGCGCTCAGCGACGTGGACGCCGCGGTCGTGTTCGACGACGACACCCCGGCGCCGCTGCTGGAGCGGCTGCGCCCCGACGTCTGGGTCAAGGGCGCCGACTACGCCGGGACGATCCTGCCCGAGGCCGAGACGGTCCGGGCGCACAACGGAGAGGTGGTCCTGCTGCCTCTGCTGGAAGGGCGCTCCACCACGCGCCTGCTGTCCACCACGAAGGGAAACGCGTCATGAACGTCCTCATCACCGGCGGTGCCTCCGGACTCGGCGCGGCCGTCGCGCGCAAGGTCGCCGAGGACGGGGGACGGCCCCTCATCCTCGACCGGCACCCCCCGAAGGAGGACTTCGAGCACATGCAGGCGGACCTGGCGGACCGGCGCTGCGCCGAGCGCGCCGTGCACGGGCTCGCGCGCGCGGCGGGCGGCCTCAACGCGGTCGTCACCGCCGCCGGCACCGACGCGTGCGGCACCCTGTGCGACGTGCCCGCCGAGGACTGGGAGCGGGTCGTGCAGGTGAACCTGCTCGGCACCGCCGCGGTCGTCCGCGCCGCGCTCCCCTACCTGGAGAACGAGCCGAGCGGGCGGATCGTCACGGTCGCGTCGACGCTCGGGCTGCGCGCGCTCAGCGACGCCACGGCGTACTGCGCGTCCAAGTTCGGCGTCGTCGGGTTCACGCGCGCGCTGGCCGCGGAGATGGCCGGGAAGGTCGCCGTCACGATGATCGTGCCGGGCGGGATGGACACCGCGTTCTTCGACGACCGCACCGAGCAGTACAAGCCGGGCCCGGACGCCCAGCTGAACCGGCCGGAGGACGTCGCCGCGGCGATCGCGTTCGCGCTGCGGCAGCCGCCCGGCTGCGAGGTGCGGGAGATGGTCGTCTGCCCGTCGAAGGAGCCCTCGTGGCCGTGACGGCCGCGCGCCGCGCGCTGGTGCTGCGGGCGCTCGGGCTGGGCGACCTGCTCACCGCGGTGCCCGCGCTGCGGGCGCTGCGGCGCGGCATGCCCGGCGCGCGGATCACGCTCGCGGCCCCGCCCGCGCTGGCGCCGCTGGCGCTGGCCACGGGCGCGGTCGACGACGTCCTGCCGGCGGACTCCGGGCTCGGCCCGCTGCCGCCTCCGGGGCCGGTGGACGCGGCCGTCAACCTGCACGGGCGCGGCCCGCAGAGCCACCGGGTGCTGGCGGCGCTGCGGCCCGCCCGGCTGCTGGCGTTCGCGCACACCGGCGCGCTGCACACCGACGGGCCGGACTGGGATCCGGGCGAGCACGAGGTGGCGCGCTGGTGCCGGCTGGTGCGCGCCTACGGGTTCGACGCCGACCCCGACGACCTGGACCTGGCGCCGCCGGCGGTCCCCTCGCCCGCGCCCGGCGCCGTCGTCGTCCATCCGGGCGCCGCGTTCGCGGCGCGGCGCTGGCCGGCGGAGCGGTTCGCGGCGGTCGCGGCGGCGCTGCGCGCCGGCGGCGAGCGGGTCGTCGTCACCGGCGGGCCCGGCGAGGGGCCCCTCGCGCACGGCGTGGTGGAGCTCGCGGGCCTGGACCCGCGGGACGACCTCGCCGGCCGCACCCACCTGCCGCAGCTGGCCGCGCTCGTCGCGGGCGCCCGGCTGGTGGTCTGCGGCGACACCGGCGTCGCGCACCTCGCGACCGCGTTCCGCACGCCGTCGGTGCTGCTGTTCGGGCCGACGCCCCCCGCCCGGTGGGGACCGCCCGACCGGGCCGAGCACCGGGTGCTGTGGGCGGGGCGCTCCGGCGACCCGCACGGCGGCGAACCCCACCCGGGCCTGCTGGAGATCTCCGCGGACCAGGCCGTCGAGGCCGCCGGGAAGGCGCTCACGTTACACGCTTAGGAGGAACAGATGAGGCATGCCCGCGCCGTCGTGACCGGAGGATCCGGCTTCCTCGGCTCGCACCTGTGCGAGGCGCTGCTGGCCCAGGACATCTCGGTGGTCTGCCTGGACAACCTGCTGACCGGCACGTCCCGCAACATCGCGCACCTCACCGACCGGCGCGACTTCCGGTTCCTGAGACGCGACCTCACCGAGCCGGTGCACGTGCCCGGCGACGTCGGCTACGTGTTCCACCTGGCGTCGTCGGCGTCCCCCGCGGACTACCTGCGGTACCCGATCCAGACGCTGGAGGTCGGCAGCCAGGGCACCCGCAACGCGCTGGAGCTCGCGGAGGAGAAGGGCGCCCGGTTCGTGCTGGCGTCCACGTCCGAGGTGTACGGGGACCCGCTGGTGCACCCGCAGCCCGAGACGTACTGGGGCAACGTCAACCCGGTCGGGCCGCGCAGCGTCTACGACGAGGCCAAGCGGTTCGGGGAGGCGCTGACGTCGGCGTTCCGGCACTCCCGGGGCCTCGACACCGGCATCGTGCGGATCTTCAACAGCTACGGGCCGCGGATGCGCCCCGACGACGGCCGCGCGATCCCGACGTTCCTGCGGCAGGCGCTGACCGGCGAGGACCTCACCGTGACCGGGGACGGCTCGCAGACCCGGTCGATCTGCCACGTCCACGACACCGTCCGGGGCATCATCGCGCTCGCGATGTCGGACCATCCGGGGCCGGTCAACATCGGCAGCCCGTACGAGATCTCCATGGCCGACCTCGCCGGGCTGATCGTCGAGCTGACGGGGTCGCCGTCGCGGATCCGGTTCGTCGACCGGCCGCAGGACGACCCGAAGGTGCGGCGGCCGGACACCACGCTCGCCGAGAAGGTGCTGGACTGGCACCCGCGGTGCGGCATCGAGGAGGGGCTGCGCTCCACCATCGAGTGGTTCTCCCGCGAGCTGCTCGTCGCCAAGCCCGCCTAGCCGGGGAGCACGGCGGGACCTAGGCGCGGAGGGCGGCCAGGAGGTCGGCGAGGAGGCCCGCGGACGGAGGCCGGGCGGGCGTGCGGCCCGCACCCCCGGGCGCCAGGCACCACCGCCACCACCGGTCGAGTTCCGCCGGGTCCAGCAGCGGCGGCGCGTCCCGCTCGCCGGTGGTGACGAGCGCGGGCCACGACCAGGCGCGGGCCTGCGCGGCGACCTTCGCGCCGCCGGCCACCGGGTCGACGGCCAGGACGGGGACGCCGTTCTTCAGCGCGAGGACGAGCCCGTGCAGGCGGGTCGTGACGACCGCGTCGAGGCGGCGCAGCGCGGACTCCAGCTCGGCGGCCGTGGAGAACAGCCGCCAGTCGCGCGGGTCGAGCCGGGTGTCGAGGGGCAGCCGCGCGCAGGCGCGGCCGGCGAGCCAGGCCGTGAGCTCGGCCTCGACCCCGTCGTGGCGGCGGCGCGTCCCGTACTCGCGCTGGCCCGGGGCGAGGACGACGCCGACGACGGGCACCTCCTCCGTTTCCGGCAGCGCCGCCAGGTCGTGCCGCGGCGCCGTCCCCGGCGCGTCCCTCGGCAGGACGGCGTCGAAGCCGGTGACGGCGGGGTCGTCCGGGTCGATGACGGAGACGCCGACCGCGACGCGCCGGCAGCGCGCGTACCGGTGGTGCAGCTCCTCGACCTGCGCGCCGTGCAGCGGTCCGCAGGCGAACACCAGGTGGGTGTAGCGGGCCGGGTCCGCCGCGTCGAGGTCGAGGCCGCCCGGGCGGAAGACGGGGCTCCAGGCGAGGTCGCAGCCGATCCCGGCGCCGTCGAGCGCCCGCCGGACGGCCTCCATCGCCAGGACGTCCCCCGCGGTGGCCTCACCGTGCAGGAAGCTCGGCCAGCCGGTCACCAGGACCCGCACGCCCCGCTCAGCCGCCCTGGGCGTTCTGCAGGGTCCCCAGGTGCTTCTGCAGCACCGGCAGGACGCTCGCCGCGAGGTTCTTCACGTCCGGTGACGAGCCCTTGGCGATCTCGGTCCTCGTCTCGGCGATCGCCTTCTCATGGCCGCCGATCATGGCGTTGAGCCAGTCGCGGTCGAATGAGCGTCCCGAGCCCCGCTCCAGCTCGCTCGCCTGCAGCGATTGGACGTTGGACGGCGCGTACGGCACCTCGACGCCGAGCCTGGACGCCGTCGCGGTGAGCTTGGCGTCGGACGCCGTGTGGTCCTGGACCAGCATCGCGCCCGCCGACGTGACCTGCGGGGTCGTTCCCTTGCGCTGGGCCATGCGGCCGGCGGCGATCTCCGCGAGGTCCGCCTGCCGGGTGTCGCGCAGCCAGGCCCGGTCCTGGTCGGAGACGGGGGCGGCGGAGGCGCTCGGGGAAGCGACCGGCACCGACGCCGCGACCGGCGAGGCGTGCCCGGTCTCTCCGCCGCAGCCCGCGGCGGCGACGGCGAGCGCGGCGGCGGCGAGCGGCGCGGCGAGCAGCCTGCGACGAGCCATGTCGGTCCCTCCCATCGGTGGCACGCTGGTGCCTGTTACCCGGGGAGGGCGCGCCCATGTCCTCGACGGCCCCGGATTTGGGCGTCCATGACGGAGCGCGGGGCGCCGCGTGGCGCGGCTCCTCGCGCCGTGACACTTGAGACACCTGCCGGTTTACCGAACGGGGCCGGTGGGAAAAGTAACTGCGCGGCCCACTCGCAGGCCGGGTTCTGCCAGGTCCCTTGGTCAGCGAGCCTGGGCCGCGCCACGTTTCCCCAGGCGCCGCCCGTCGCGGGCAAGGGAAGGTCAGCCCGTGAACGCCTGCGCGAGCGCCATCCCGCAGTACGCGGCGCCGAGCCCTCCGGCGACGCTCGCGCCCGCGTTGAGGACGGCGTAGAAGCGGGCGCCGTCCTCGGCCAGCCGGAGCGTCTCGTAACCGAACGTGGAGTAGGTCGTCAGCGCGCCGCAGAACCCCGTCCCGGCGAACGCCATCGGCCCCCCGGACGCGGGCAGCGCCGCCAGGAACCCCAGCAGCGCCGACCCCGCCACGTTGACGGTGAACGTCCCCCACGGGAACACCGAGTCGTGACGGGCCTGCACGGCCCGGTCGGTGAGGTAGCGCAGCGGCGCGCCGAGCGCCGCGCCCAGCGCGATGAGCAGGACGGTCACGCCTCCCCCTCCGCCCCGCGGCCGGTGTAGCGGATCACCTCGACCGGGTCGATGATCACCAGGCCCTCCTCCACCAGCTCGTCCAGCTGCGGCAGGAACGCGCGGATCTTCCGCTCGGCGTCCACGATCACGATCACCATCGGCAGGTCCTCCGACAGCGACAGGATGCGGGAGGTGTGGATGCGGCTGGACGCGCCGAACCCCTCGCAGCCGCGCACCACGCTCGCGCCCGCGAGCCCGGCCCGGTGCGCCCGGTGCACGATCTCTGTGTACAGGGGCCGGTGGTTCCACCGGTCGCTCTCCCCGACGAAGACGGTCAGGCGCAGCGCCGGACCCTGGATTCTCATGACCGCTCCTTGGGACGCGCGCGGACGGCGAGGCGGGTCAGCCGGACGCCCGCGAAAACCGCGGCGAGCGCGGCGGCGAGCGTCCCCCCGAGGTACGACAGTCCCACCACGGGCGCCCCGGCCGACAGCGCCCGCTGGAAGTCGACGATGTGGGTGGAGAACGTGGTGTAGCCGCCGAGCACCCCGACGCCGAGGAACGGCCGGACGAGCCGGTGCACCCGCCACGTCTCGGTGATCAGCACCATCAGCGCCCCGATCACCAGGCAGCCCGACACGTTGATCAGGAACACCGGCCACGGGAACTCACCGGGCCGGTACGGCATCGCCTCGGTGAGCCCGTACCGGGCGAGCGCGCCGAGGACCCCGCCCGCCGCGATGGCGCCGAGCGTCGCCCACGGGGCTCGGCGCAGCTCGAACCGCTGGCGCGGCACGCTGAGATCGACGTCGGGATCGACGGGACGTCCTGTCACGGCATCGGGCACGGCACACTCCTACCAGCGGAAACCTCGGTCACCGGTAGGGACCGTTGGCGGATCGCACCGCGGTTCTCCCCGTCCCGGGGACGGCGGGCCCCACCGCCGTGGCGCCGCTCCCCCGAGGGCGCGGGCCCAGTCTACCGATCACCGGGGGTGCGCCGGGCGCGCCCCCGCTCCTCCCGTCCCATCAGGATCCGGGGCGGTCGACCTTGCCGCGCCATCCGCCCGTCTGCACGCCGCGCGACTCGATGAACGTCTTGAAACGCCGGAGGTCGTCCTTCACGCGGCGGTGCAGGGCCCCCGCCCTGTCGCCCGCCTTCTCCACGAACCCCTCGGGGTCGAACTCCATCTGCGCGGTCACGCGGGTGGTGTCGTCGTCGAGGCGGTGGAACGTCACCACGCCCGCGTGCGCGGGGCCCTCCGTCGACGTCCACGCGACGCGCTCGTCCGGCAGCTGCTCGGTGACGCGCGCCTCGAACCGCCGCGTGACGCCGGCGACCCGGACGGTCCAGTGCAGCGTGGTGTCGTCGACCTGGCGGATCTCCTCGACGCCCTCCATGAACCGCGGGAAGTCCTCGAACTGCGTCCACTGGTCGTAGGCGACGCGGATCGGAACGGTGACGTTGACCGACTCGGTGATCGTGCTCACGGGGCTCCCCTTCGTCCGTCTCCCGCCCGCTACCCGCCTCGCCTCCTTCTACACGGCGGCCCGGACGGCGACGCGGTCCGGTGTGAGAGGCGGCTCCCCGGGTACAGGAGGCGCAGCGATCAGCGACCCGCCCATCGCCGGCACCCCGAAGGAGAACGACCCCCATGACGTCGGCGCGTCCGTCCAGCCCCCCGCGGCCCGATGACCGGCCGCCCCGCTTCGGGGACGGCCAGGCCGAGCTCCTCCTGGCGGAGATGAACCGCCTCCCGGAGGACGACCCGCGCCGCGACCGGCTGCGCACGCGGATCGTGGAGATGCACATCCCGCTCGTGCGGGGCATCGCGCGCCGGTACGCCAACCGGGGCGAACCCCTCGACGACCTGCAGCAGGTCGCGTACCTGGGGCTGGTCAAGGCCATCAACCGGTTCGACCCCGAGGTCGGCGACCGGTTCGTCACCTACGCCTACCCGGTGGTGACGGGCGAGGTGAAGCGGCACTTCCGGGACAAGACGTGGGGCGTGCGGGTGTCGCGGCGCATCCAGGAGCTGCGGCCGGTGCTGCAGAGCACCGTCCAGGGGTTCACCCGCGAGCACGGCCGCTCCCCCACGACCCGGGAGATCGCCGCGCTCATGGAGATCACCGAGGACGAGACGGTCGAGGTGATCGTCGCCTGCGACGCCTACCGGCCGCTGTCGCTGGAGGCGCCCGCGGACGGCACCCCCGACGGCGACGCGGGGACGGTCGGCGAGCGGCTCGGCTCCGACGACCCCGCCCTGCAGAACCTCATCGACGGCGACGCGCTCCGGCCGCTGATCGACGAGCTCCCCGAACGCGAGCGGACGATCCTGCTGCTGCGGTTCTTCGGCAACAAGACGCAGACGCAGATCGCCGAGCAGGTCGGGCTGTCGCAGATGCACGTGTCGCGGCTGCTGCGCGCGACGCTCGAGCGGCTGCGCGGCGGCCTCCTCGCGGACGGCTGACCGGCGGTGCGCGGCAGGCCTGCGCGGAAGGCCCGGGTCACGGTAGCGCGCGGAAACGATCGGGGTCAGGGCCGCGGCAGCGCGCAGGACCTGCTCAGCACCACGTCGCCGCCCTTGCCGAGGCACCGCGCGAGCAGGTAGGTCTGCGCGGCGTAGTGGGCGCCGTGCCGCACGGTGACGGCCCCCTTCCGGTCGACCTCGCACGGGTTGTTCAGGGTGCAGCGCTCGCCGTCGTCGTTCCCGGTGTTGTTGATCGCGACGACGTGGCGGGTCCGGACGTCGATGACGGGCGACCCGGACGTCCCGTGGACGGTCCGGCACTGCGCCGTGTACCGGATGGAGTCCTTCCAGGTCCAGCCGGCCTCCCGCAGCCGGTGGACGGTCGCGTCCGTCTTGCAGCCGTAGATGGCCTTCCAGTAGCCCGACACGACGCGGATCTCGGTGCCGTCGTGCGGCCGGGCGGTCGACAGACGCAGCGCGGGGACGCCGTACCGCTTGCGGATGGCCGCGTAGCTTTCGTCCAGCCGGTACACCGTGACGTCGGTCTCGGTCATGGTCGAGTACTCGACCCGGGTGGCCTTCAGGGTGCCGAGGGTGGTGCGGCCCGTCCGGTCGAGGAGCGTGAACGTCCTGGTGGAGGGCCGGTCGACGATGACCTGCCCGGGCTTCGGCATCCCGTCCTCCAGGCAGTGGCCGTTGGTCAGGACCAGGGCCTTGTCGGAGTCGCGCGAGCGCGGCCCGCGCACCAGGGAGCCCGAGCAGTTGCTGAGCGCGACGATCCCGGTGAAGTCGACCTCGCCGGGGCCGCGGGATGTGCCCGGGGCCTCGGCGGCACCCGCCGGGACGGCCGGAGCGGCGGCCCCCGCGAGGGCGATCGACGCGGTGACGGCTCCAGCGAATCGCCGGTTCATGCGGGGTCCTCTCGGGCGGGTCGGCACGGACGGTGACCGGCCGACTACGGCACTGTCCCGGCGGACACTAGATCACCTTCACCGCCGGGGGAAGGACCGCCACACCGTACGATCGGCGCATGACCGACACACCGCTGCGCTGGGGGATCCTGGGCACGGGCGGCATCGCCGCCGTGTTCACCGAGGACGTGCTGCGCCTGCCCGATCACGAGGTCGTCGCCGTGGGGTCGCGCTCGCACGGCACCGCCGCCGCGTTCGCCGAACGGTACGGCGTCCCCCGGGCGCACGGCTCGTACGCCGAGCTCGCCGCCGACGACGGCGTCGACGTCGTGTACGTCGCGACACCGCACCCCCTGCACTACGAGCCCGCGCGGCAGTGCATCGAGGCGGGGCGGGCCGTGCTCGTGGAGAAGCCGTTCACCACGGGCGCCGCCGACGCCGAGAAGCTCGCGGCGCTCGCCCGCGAGCGCGGCGTGTTCGCGATGGAGGCGATGTGGACGCGGTTCAACCCGCTCGTCCGGCGGCTCCGCGACCTCGTCGCCGACGGCGCGATCGGCGACGTGACGGCCGTGTACGCCGACTTCTCCATCACCGCGACCTACGACCCGGAGCACCGGCTGTGGTCGCCGGAACTGGGCGGCGGCGCGCTGCTCGACCTCGGCTGCTACCCGCTGTCGTTCACCTGGCCGCTGCTCGGCCCGCCCGCGTCCGTGCAGGCCACCGCGTCACCCGCGCCGACGGGCGTGGACGCCAACACCGGCGTCCTGCTCGGCTACGCCTCCGGCGCCGTGGCGCTGCTGCACTGCGGCCTGCTCGGCGACTCGCCGCACACCGCCACCGTCATCGGGACGCGCGGCCGCGTCGACGTCGCGTCGCCGTTCTACCGTCCCGCGTCGATGACGGTCGTGCGGACCGGCGGCGACCCCGAGGTCCTCACCGCGGACATCGACGGGCACGGCTACACCTACCAGGCGCAGGAGGTGGCGCGCTGCCTGCGCGCCGGCCTCACCGAGTCGCCCCTGATGCCGCTGGACGAGACCGTCGCGATCCTGCGGACCGTCGACGAGATCACCGCCCAGTTCACTCAGTCCACTTCCACCCAGCCGTAGGTGCGCTCGACCGCCTTCTTCCAGCCCGCGTAACCCTGCTCGCGCTGCTCGTCGCTCCAAGTGGGCAGCCAGCGCTTGTCCTCGTTCCAGTTCTGGCGCAGCTCGTCGGTGGTGTTCCAGAACCCGACGGCGAGGCCGGCGGCGTAGGCGGCGCCGAGCGCCGTCGTCTCGGCGACCACCGGCCGCGACACCGGGACGCCGAGGATGTCGGCCTGCATCTGCATGCACAGCTCGTTCGCCGTCACGCCGCCGTCCACCTTGAGCACGTCCAGCGAGACGCCGGAGTCCTCGCGCATCGCCTCGACGACGTCCTTGGACTGGTAGCAGATGGACTCCAGCGTGGCGCGGGCGAGATGCGCGTTGGTGTTGAAGCGGGACAGGCCGACGATCGCGCCGCGCGCGTCCGACCGCCAGTACGGGGCGAACAGGCCGGAGAACGCGGGGACGAAGTAGACGCCGCCGTTGTCCTCGACCTGCCGGGCCAGGTTCTCGCTCTGCGCGGCGCCGGAGATGATGCCGAGCTGGTCGCGCAGCCACTGCACCGCCGACCCGGTCACCGCGATCGAGCCCTCCAGCGCGTACACCTGCGGGTGGTCGCCGAACTTGTAGCAGACCGTCGTGAGCATCCCCGCCTTGGACCGGACGAGCTCCTCACCGGTGTTGAGCAGCAGGAAGTTGCCGGTGCCGTAGGTGTTCTTGGCCTCGCCGGGCGAGAAGCACACCTGCCCGACCGTCGCGGCCTGCTGGTCGCCGAGGATGCCGGTCAGCGGCACCTCCCCGCCGAGCGGGCCGTCCGGGCGGGTGACGCCGTACGGGTCGGGCGCCGACGACGGCCTGATCTCCGGGAGCATCGAGCGCGGGATGCCGAAGAACGACAGCAGCTCGTCGTCCCAGTCGAGGGTCTCCAGGTCCATCAGCATGGTGCGGCTGGCGTTCGTGACGTCGGTGACGTGCACGCCGCCGTCCGTCCCGCCGGTGAGGTTCCACAGCACCCAGGTGTCCATGTTGCCGAAGACGGCGTCGCCCTTCTCCGCGGCCTCCCGCACCCCGTCGACGTTCTCCATGATCCACTGGACCTTGCCGGCGGAGAAGTACGTCGCGGGCGGCAGGCCCGCGCGGTGCCGGATCGTCTTGCCGCGGCCGTCGCGCTCCAGCGCGGAGGCGATGCGGTCGGTGCGGGTGTCCTGCCACACGATCGCGTTGTAGTACGGGCGGCCGGTGCGGCGGTTCCAGACCAGCGTCGTCTCGCGCTGGTTGGTGATCCCGAACGCGGCGAGGTCGTCGTGGTGCAGGTTCGCCTTGTTCAGCGTCGTCTGGACGACCGCGCGGGTGCGCTCCCAGATCTCGGTCGGGTTGTGCTCGACCCAGCCCGCCCGCGGCAGGATCTGCTCGTGCTCGAGCTGGTGGCGGGCGACCTCGTTGCCGCCGTGATCGAAGATCATGAACCGGGTGCTGGTGGTGCCCTGGTCGAGGGCGCCGACGAAGTCGGCCATGCGGCTCTGCCTTTCTGCGCGGGACGGTCGAGGCGGTGGCGGGCGGGGCGGGGACGTTCGGGGCGGGGACGGGCGGCGCCCGTCACTCCTCGACGTCGTACTCGGGCCTCGGCTCGGTGCCCCCGGGGCCTTCCTCCGGGATGTTGCGGCCGATGAGCAGGATGTACAGGCCGGCGCCCACGATGCCCCCGATGATCGGCGCGACGAGGGGCACCCAGAAGTAGAAGTGCCCGTACTGATCTCGCCAGGCGTTGTCGTAGCCGGTGATGTACTGGGCGAGCCGCGGGCCGAAGTCGCGCGCCGGGTTGATCGCGTAGCCGGCGTCCGAGCCGAACGCCATGCCGATCGCGACCACGATGAGCCCGATGATGAACGGCGCCATGTTCGCCAGCGGCGGCGAGTTGCGCAGGTCGGTGAGCGTTAGCACCAGGAACAGGAGGATGGCGGTGCCGATGATCTGGTCGCGGAAGGCGCCCCAGGTGTGGATCGGCAGCGACCCGTTGCCCGGCATGGTGGAGAACACGAACTGCGTCTTCGTGGTGTGCCCGGGGTCGAACTTGTCGAGGATCTCGCTGTAGTCCCACCGGACGATCAGCGCCGCGATGAACGCGCCGAGCGTCTGCGCGAAGATGAACGGGATCACTTTCCGCCACGGGAAGCCCTTGAACACCGCGAGCGCGACGGTCACCGCCGGGTTGATGTGGCCGCCGCTGAGCCGCGCCGACACGTAGACGCCGAGCGTGACCGCGAGGCCCCAGGCCCAGGCGATCGCGTCGTGGCCGCCGAGGCTCTGCGGCTCGCCGAGGCCGCTGCCCGCGACCGCCTGGGCGACGACGGCGACGCCGAACAGGATGAGGATCAGCGTCCCGGCGAACTCCGCGGACATCTCGACGACGATGTCCGGGAGCCTTCGTGCTCGCGGGGGTGCGGCCATCTCTCCTCCTCGGGGTCGTGACGCTGGGCACAGTGGATGATCACTGTCCGCGTTCCTTCCCCGGCGAACGGCGGCTACACGACCCGGTACCGGTCAGTGCCCCCGGAAGGCCTCCTCGAGCCACCAGGACGGCCGTCCCCGCGCGACCTTCGCGTGCACGAGCATCGGCCGGTCGCGGGGGCCGGCGAGCCACTGCGCCACGGCCGCGAGGTCGTCCGGCCGCCGGACGGTCGCCGCCGCGCAGCCGTAGCCGCGGCCGATCGCGGCCAGGTCGGCGGGCGGGAACGTGACGGTGCCGAGCGGGTGGCCGGACGGGCCGAAATGGTGGACCTCCGCGCCGTAGGCCTCGTCGTCGTAGACGACCACCAGCAGGCCGAGGCCGAGCCGCACGGCCGTCTCCAGCTCGGCGGCGGCCATCAGCGCCCCGCCGTCGCCGAGCGCCGCGACGGTAAGCCGGCCGGGACGGGCGACCGCCGCGCCGATCGCGGTCGCCAGGCCCAGCCCGATCGACTGGAACGCCTGGGTGAACACCAGCCCGTCGGCGTCCGGGACGTCCAGGAACATCGCCGGGTTGTCCGATAGCGGTCGCGATTCTGGCGGCCTGACCTGGGGAGTCCTTACTCCGCTGCTAGCGGAGACTGTCCCCGTAGCCACTCGCGCCGCATGATTGTCAGAGAGAATCTCACATATATGCACAGCGGGGACGAAACACTCGTACGGGAGTACCTCACACGACTACATCTCAAGGGAAGAAGCCCGCGGACCATCACGGAGTACCGTCGACGGCTGACCAGACTCGCCGATTCGTTGGAAGCTTCCTTCCAGGAAGCGACGCCGGACGATCTTCTACGCTGGCGCACCGGGCTACAGCACAGCGACACGACCATCAGCGCGTACGCCAACACCGCGCGCACCTTCTTCGCGTGGCTCGCCCGTACGGGCCGTATCGAGCAGTCCCCGGCCGATGACCTTCCGATCCCCGCGCGCCGCCGCGGCATCCCCCGCCCGATCTCCGAAGACGATCTTGATTACGCGATCGAGAACGCACCGCACCGCATCCGGCCGTGGCTCGTGCTCGCGGCCTACGCCGGCCTACGCGCGCAGGAGATCGCGTACATCACCCGGCAGGACCTCCTGAACACCTACCGCCCGCCGATGATCCACGTCTCAGAGGAGATGGCGAAGGGCTCGAAGGAGGCCATGGTGCCGCTGATCCCGTACGTCTGGAGCGAACTCCAGGCGTACGGCCTGCCGCGCCGCGGCTACCTCTTCCTTCGCGCCCGCGGCTCCGGCCCGAACAGCCCGAAGACCGTCAGCAACATCGCGAGCGAGTACCTCCATGAGTGCGGCTTCGATGAGACCCTTCATCAGCTGCGCCACTTCTTCGGGACGTCCGTCCTCGAGACGAGCGGCGGGAACATCCGCGTCGCGCAAGAGGCGCTGCGCCACAGCAGCGTGAGCAGCACCATGGTCTACACGGCCGTGCAGCCGCGCGACGCCGTGCGCGCCGTGCTGCTCATCCAGCCGCAGGAGCGGCGCCGGCGGCGCGCTGCGGAGGGCGGCGGCTAGGCGTCCGGCGGTACGTCTTCCGGATCACGTACGAACGTGCCCCGGCCGAAGACGACCACCACGAGACCACGTTCCACCAGCACTTTCACGGCGCGGCTCGCCGTCATCTTCGCAACGCCGTAGGTCTCGGCGAGCCGCGGGACGCTCGGCAGCGCCGCGCGCGGCGCGAGCCGGCCGTCCCTGATCTGGGCTTCGATGTGGTCCGCCAACTGCACGTACTTGTGCTGCAGCGGGCTCCAGTCGATCTCGCTTCCGTCCTCCACTCTTCGACCGTAGGAACCCCCTGACCAGCACAGATGCTCGGATGTTCCTAGTGGAACCCATAGGTTCCTACAGCGTCCTACAATGCCGGTATGACCTCCGATCTCCCTCACACGCCCCTGCCCGAAGAGCGCACCTGGGCGGCCGAAGTCGTGGCCCGTCTTCACGCCCTGGCCGTGCGCCTGGACACCTACAAGACCCTGGAAGTGGAATGCGTCACGGGTGCCGTGCGCGTCCGGCGGCGGGACGTCCCCGGCTGCTGTGGGCTCGCCCGCGGCGACCGGATCACGTGCCGGAAGCGCCGCGAGGACAACGACCGGCTGTGGTTCTACACCTCGTGGCGCGAGCCGATCGCCCCGCACAGCGCCATCACGGACGCGGCGATGCGCATCAACGGCTACCTGAACCCCGACCGGCGACGCGCGGGGCGGGAGGTCAAACCCGCGTCGCCGGTCGGCACATAAGCTGACCTCGGAACCCCTGATGGGCCCGGGCGGCACCGGTCCAGATCTCCTCGCCGTCCGGGCCTTTCCTATGCCGCGGCCGCGCGCTGCAGCTCCGCGGCGATGCGGCCGGATGCGAGGTCCCGCGGCCGCCATACCGCCCAGTCCTGGCCCGCCTGCAGGAGCGCGTGCCCGATCGTCCACTGTTCCGGCCGCAGCCCGCCCGTGGCGCTCTTGAGCTCGCGCCAGAGCACATGCCCGCCGATGATGACCCAGTCCGGCAGGCCGCGCGTCATCCCGCGGCTGTCCGGCACGTGGAAGCTCGACAGCATCAGCCCGTGCTCTACGAGCAGCCGGCGAACCTCGCGCTCCAGGTCCTCTTCGCTCATTCCCCTAGGCAGCTGTCGCAGTTGCCGCAGGTGCAGCCGCAGTACTTCGGGGGCTCGTTGGGCTCGAACATCTCGAAGCAGACGGTCTTGCCTTCGAGCGTGAACCAGTGCCGCGCGAGCGGCTTCAGCCCGGCCGGCTCGACGGTCGGCTCGGTGGCCGCCGCGGCGACGTCGCCGGTGAGGTCCTGGCCCTCGTTGGCGAGCTCGGCGCGCAGGTGTCCTCCGAGCTCTTCGTAGTGCGCGAGCAGTCGCCCGATCTTCAGGAACGAGACGTGGCCGTCCAACGGAAGGTCGTCATCGAAGGACGCGAGCGTCTTGGTACGGCCCGGTGTCGTCACCCTGACCTGAACCTGAAGACGAAGCTGGTCGATCATCATCGAGCCCCCTCCTGATTCCGGAGCCAGTTGCAGTCCCATCCGGGCGTGCCGCTCCACTGGTAGGCGCGCTTACAGCGCAGCGTGAGCCGGTCGCCCGGGCGCACCGCGGCACAGCGCGTGTCGTCGCAGGAGCGCTGACGCCGGTCGACGTACGTCACCACGAACCGTTCGGTCATGCCGTGGTCGCCGTCGCTGACCGTACGCGAGTCGACCTGGGCAACGGTGCCGCTCGCCGTCCGCCACTCGTGGTACTCGGGCTTCCACGGCCACATCGTGAAGCCGGTGAGCACGAGGACGAGCAGCGCGACGGCGGCCGCGCCGGCGCCCAGGAAGAGCGCGCCTTCCGCTTCGAGTTCATCCGGCGTCCACAGCAAGCGGCGCACGGCGAACACGATCAGTGCGACGCACACGGCGAGGATCAGCGCCGCGATCGGCAGGCCGATCACCACTCCGAGAGACGGCGTCATCGCGCGGCCGCCTCTTCCTGCCGCTCGGCAAGCCACAGATCGAAGGTGACCTTGTGCACGCGGAAGATCCGCGGCCCGAACGGGATGGCGCCCGGGATCTCCCCGTTGTGGATCATGCGGTAGACGGTCATCTTGCTGACGCCGAGACGCTGGGCGATCTCCGCCACCTTGTAGTACTCGGCGGGCTTGCTGTCATTCATGTGCTGCCCCTTTCCGGGGTGATGTGCGTATGCGCGCGATATGCGTGGGCCGGGGCAATTTGCCGGGCTAATTTAGCCCGGCCGCCGGAAAAGGGCCCGTATATGCGCCCCGACGCGCCGTGTTCAGCTGTACGGGCCCCAGAAGCCGGGCTTCTTCTTGCCCTTCGGCTGCTCGGGCTCCGGCGCCGGCGCCGGCGCGGCCGCGGGCTCGGGCTCGGGAGCGGGCTCGGGCGGCGCTTCGACCACGACCGGGTCGGGCTCGGGCTCGGCCGGCGGCTGCGTCAGCTTGTCGAGGGTCTCCCGGATGCCGGCGAGCTCCCCTTCCAGCCTGGCCACGCGTCCTTCCTGCCAGACCTCCTCGCGCTCGACGTCGATGCGCGCGAGCTCGACGTCCCGGGCCGCTTCGATCTCGGCGACCTGGACGTCCGCGGCCGCGGTGGTCTGGGCGACCTCGGTAGCCGCTTCGGCGACCTCGCCGGCGGCGACCGCGTCAGGGTCGACCGGGAGGATTTCGCCGTTCGGTCCGTGCGTGTGCTCCATTACTCCGCCTTCCGGTGCCGCGGGTTGTAGGGCCACCGCGTGCGATCCTCGCCGTGCTTTTCCAGGATGTGCGCGCGCCCGTCGCGCTTGGAATGGACGGCGTACGTCAGCGTGTACGTTCCGTCCTTCTGCCGCGCCGCGTGCACATGGATACTCACGTTGTGCAGCTTCGCCGCATTGAACAGTCCGCGCCGCAACTGAATCACGTCGCCTTCTGCGACTTCTGTGATTTGGAGTTCCACGTCATGCCCGTACTGCACTGCTGCCCGGACAAAAGGCAACGCCTGCTGCGTATGTTCCGCAACGGCTGTCCAGTTCCGGGCCGGTCCTCGCGGCATGGTCCACCTCGATTTCGGGTCTTACGGTTATGGTAGATACGTGAACCCGCTGAAACACACCCGTGACACGATCGAACGCGCTTCGGAGCGTGTTTCGTCCGGGCTGATAGCGGTCGCCGCGGTCGCGATTTGCGCCGTGGTTCTGGGCCTCGTGGCGATCGGAGTTGCGCTGTGCCGAAGCTGAAGACCCCGGACGGCTCGACAATCGACGGAGACGACGTCGAAAGGCGGTTCGCCGCGGCGATGTCCGCCCCCGAGCCCGACGAGCCGCCGGCGCCGGCGCCGCAGCCGAAGGACGGCGACGAGGGCCAGGCGGACGCGCCCGCGCCGGCCGATGACGGCAAGCATCGCCGGACGCGCACGACGAAGGCCGCGGGCAGCCGCGGCCGCGGCGGTGCGAAGCGGCCGGCGAAGGCCTCGCCGGCGGCGGCCGCGCCCCCGACCGGGACCTACGTTCAGCCGGTCGCCGAGTGGCTGCAGGGCCTGACCATCGCGGCCGCGATCGTGCCCGTGCCCGGCGAGCTCGGCGTCCGGCTGCGTCTTCAGGGCCAGGTGGTCACCGACCACACCCCGGGCCTGGCCCGGGCCGTCGACCTCGCCGCGTGCAACAACCAGGTGATCCGGCGGGGCGTCGAACAGCTCACCATGGGCTCGGCCGGGTGGGTCCTGCCCGCGGTCATGGCGACGGTGCCGTTCGCCATGGCGTCCGCCGCGGTGTGGCGCGCGCCCGTCGACGAGCGCGCGGCCGCGGCCGCGGACGCCTTCAGCGGCGCCGTGCGCGAGCAGCTGGCGGAGATGGCCGGTGCGGGTACTCCGGCTTGAACGTGGTGACTTCCTGGCCCGGTACTGGCACTACCGGCCCGGTGAGCACGTGGTGGCCTTCGGACCGACGCAGCGCGCCGGCAAGACGTGGCTGCTCTGGCAGCTGCTGACCGCGACCCTGACCGGCGACCCGAAGCGCGACCCGCGCGTGACCGCGTTCTGTATGAAGCCGGCCGACCCCACCACGTCCAGGTGGAGCGAGCATCTCGGCTTCCGGGAGGTCTCGCACTGGCCCCCGGTGAGCGTCCCGTTCCGGCGGCCGCCCGGGTACACGCTGTGGCCCCACCACACCATGGACCCGGCGACGGACAACCCCCACATCCGGGAGGAGTTCCGGGCGGGCATCCTGGACGGCTACAAGCGCGGCCGCAGCGTGCTGATGCTCGATGAGATCTACGGCATCGTCGGCGAGCTCGGGCTCACGGAAGAGCTCCTCGCCGTGCTGACCCGTGGTGGCGGTGTGCGCTGTGGGGCGTGGATGGCGACGCAGAAGCCAAGCGGGACACAGAAGTCACCCCTGCCAGGTTTCGTTTTCAATTGCCCGTCGCATTTCTTTCTGGCACCAGATAACGACAGAAAGAACCGGCAGCGCTACGGGGAACTTGCGGGCGGTATTGACCCGCAGGAGATAGAACGGCACGTACTCACGCTGCAGCGCTTTGAGTTCCTTTACATCAATGCCTCTGGAGAAATGGCAATCGTGGGCGCGTAGAGGTCTAATGGAAATGTGCATGACCTGAACTGTCCGCGTAAGGACAGCCCTCACGAGGATGCGGCCAAGCGCACGGCCGATACCTACAACCTCCACCGGTCCGCGCTCGGCATTGACGCGGTCGGGCAGTGGTTCGCGGTGCGGCTGCAGGACGGCGATTCGGACGGCGAGCTCTACGAGAGCAAGCGGGACGCCGTCCGCCACCAGCACCACGACGAGCAGTGGTACGCGTTCGTCCGCATCGCGCCGTGCTCGATGTCGACGTGCGAAGCCGCCTCGTTCCTGCGGACGAACCGCGCGGCCTACGACCGGGGGATGCGGCTCGCCGATCCGGACCACCGCGCCGGCGGCCGCGAGCTCATCCCGCGGCTGACGGTGGAGGACCAGCGCGCCCAGGTAGGCGCGCTGCTCGGCCGGTGCCGCCCGACGAACCTGATCCTCCCCACCAGAGCGTAAGGAGACCGCGGTGACCACTCCTGCAGGAGCGGCGAGCGTCGCGACGAAGCCCGGCCCGGGCACCACGGGCGGCAAGGCCGCCCAGCCGGCGCCCGCGGCGCCCTGGCCCTTTCCGGTCGGGGTGTACGAGAGCGACGTGCAGGACTACGACCAGCAGGTGACCCAGACCACCAGCGCGCAACAGATGCCGCTGTGGAACCTGAGCCCGACCGGGTGGCTCCGGGGCGTGTGGTTCGACTTCACCATGACGGTGACCGGCCAGAGCACGAACAACGTCAGCTACGCCGGGGACAACCCGTTCTCGGTCGTCCAGAAGTGCACCCTGTACGACCTGGGCGGCGAGGTCGTCCAGCAGTACACCGGTTACGACTGGATGGCGATGAACAAGTTCGGCGGGTACCACAACGTGGGCGACCCCCGGGCGGACATCACGTACTCGGCGACCACCGGCACCGGCAGCACGGGCGGCAGC
Source organism: Actinomadura sp. NPDC048394 (assembly GCF_040651755.1). Lineage (NCBI taxonomy): Bacteria > Bacillati > Actinomycetota > Actinomycetes > Streptosporangiales > Thermomonosporaceae > Actinomadura > Actinomadura sp. NPDC048394. The sequence continues at coordinate 51,815 of NZ_JBEZJL010000051.1, forward strand.
TTCCACTTCACGCTGTTCCTGCCCCTGGAAGTCGTCGCGCGCGACTCCCTGGGCACCGTGCAGAACGAGAGCAAACCGGGATGGAAGGTCGAAATCTACATCGACTCCCAGGCCAACACGTACAACCAGGTCCCGTCCGTGCAGGGCGTGCTTCGGCTCCGCGGCTACCCGAGCTCGTACACCGAGCCGGCCGCGGCCGCGCCGTCCGGCCGCGCGTTCGCCCAGACCCCGCCGCTCCCCGGCACGCTGCAGTACATCAAGAGCGAGTCCAACACGATCGCCGCGGGCAACAGCCGGTACGACCTGACGAACGGCATCGGCTTCCCCATCCGGTCGATCATCTACAAGCTGGTCGACACGACCACGCCGACCCGGGCGGCCGGTGACGCCGACTGGCCCGACCCGTATCAGCTGCTGCTCGGCAACGTGCAGCTGCGCAACATCGGCAAGAACCGGTACCTGACCAAGCTCGGCCGGGACTTCGGGCTCACCAGCGCGACCGCGGACACGGCGCTCGGGCGCGAAAACGGCGTCTTCCCGCAGTACTTCTTCCTGGACTTCACGCTGAAGCCGGGCTCGGAAGTGCGCATGAAGTACCTGGACACCCAGGTCAACACCCTCCTGCGGCTGACGGGCTCGTTCGGGGCGTCCTGCACCCTGTCCGCCCAGGTCAACTGGCTCGCCACGCCGTCGAAGAACCGGTACGCGCTGATCGCGGGGAGCGGAGCATGAGCGAGATCGACAAGGACGGCCTGACCGGCGCCAAGCAGCAGGCCGAAGAGGACCTGGACGTCACGGCGGCCCGGCCGGTGTGGGAGGACGACGACGCGCCCGCCGGGTCGACCGCGTCCAGCCTGCTCGTCTACGACCGGGGCGTCCCCGTCCGGGTGAGCGGCCCGACGCACTACCAGCACCTGCAGGACGGCCGGGTCGTCGCCGGGTACGCGGGCGGCACGCACCACACCGAGCCCGGCGAGGACGGCGGCCCCGACCGGGTGAGCCGCATCGTCGCGACCTACGAAGGGTGACCCATGAAGATCAACTGGATGTCCGTCGCGCTGTTCGTCGCCGGCGTCGTGCTCGCGGACCGCGTCCGGAGCCTGCCCGTGCTGAACAAGCTCCCGACCATCTGACCGCCCGTGGAGTCGCGGTCGGCAGGGCTCGTCATGGCGGCCGGCGGGATCGCGGTCGCCAACGATGCGCTGTTCGCGCCGCTCGCCGGCGGGCAACCGCCGTGGAAGTCGCTGAACTGGCGCCTCGTGCCCGCGACGGCGCTGCTCGCCCTGGCCCTGGCCGGGCTGGAGAAGCTGACGCCGACGTTCGCGGTCGGGCTCGCCGGGCTCACGGTGGCCGCGGTCCTGATCGTGCCCTACGGCAACGCGAAGCCGCCCCTGGACAACGTCCTGACGGTCCTCGGATACAGGTGAAGGGAGGACGGTGTGAGCGTCCTGCAGAAGTGGCTCTCTGGCCTGATCGGGCTCGGAGCGCTCTACCTCGTGGTCACCAACCCGAACGGCGTGTACAAGGCCGCTACCGGGCTCCGGCAGCTGATCGGCGGCACGGAAGCTGACGTCATCTCCGGCGGGAAGCGCTGATGGCGGGCGTGCAGGGCCTGCAGCCGACCTTCGGGTCGGTCATCCTGCAGCCCGAAGCGACCGCGGAAGAGCGGCTCGGCGACCCGGCCGACCCGCGGCACGGTCAGCAGCTGGTGGCGCCGCTGACCGCGACCGGCTACCCGTGGGAAGTGCTGTCCGGCGTCGTCGGGCCGAAGGGCCCGTACGGTGCGGAAGCCCAGCTGGTGGGCACCACGGAAGGGTGGCCGGCGCCCGCCGGCAACGAGGGCCAGGACCCGACCGCGGACCTGACGCCGGAGACGCACGCCGCGCCCTGGCCGAAGGGCGTGGAGCAGAACGAGGGCCCCGACGCGGTCGCGCGGCAGCTGGAGCAGAGCGCCAGCATTCACGCGAGCAACCTCGGTGCCTCGCGCCGCATCCTGACGCGCATCCCCGCGCTGCAGGACGACTGGCGCGAGGACTACGCGGTAGACCCGGGCGCGACGATTCAGGACCCGGGGATGCCCGGGCAGCTGAAGGCGAGCGCGGGCGGGTGGGGCACCACCGACCGCGTCTCCTCGTTCGCGCGCCAGAACGGCTTCGGCTTCGACGCGGCGCACCTGCACCGCCGGTACGCGGCCGGGAGCATCCCGGGGAACTACATGTGGATGAAGCCGGGCGGGAGACCGATGGTCACCAGTCAGCCGGGCCCGGCCCGGCCCCCGATCGGCGAGAACTCGCCGTTCACCGGGCAGGACACGACGGTCAGCTTCGGCGTTCAGGGCGCCGTCCTGCAGCAGGACGCCGTGCAGTACGAGTCGCCGCCGGAGCCGTACATCGCGCCCGACTACGGCCCGGCCGCGGCCGATCAAGCGCCCGTGAGCTGGTGGTGACGATGGCGGACACGATCACGATCCCGGGCCTGGGGAAGACGAAGAAGAGCACGGCCTACGTCCTGGGCGGCGCCGCCGTGCTGGTGGTCGGCGTCGCGTGGTACCGGGCCCGGAACGCGCCCGCGGCCGCGCCGGCGAGCAGCGGCGGCGGCGCGGCGAGCAGCGGCGACGCGATCGACCCGGCGACCGGCTACGTCTACGGCAGCGCAGAGGACACGGCCGCGCTCGGGTCGCAGGGCTCGTACCTGGGCGCCGGCTACTACGGCGGCAACGGCAGCAACGTGAGCACGATCAGCACGACCACGGGCTTCACGACGAACGCACAGTGGAGCCAGGCCGCGGAAGACTACCTCGTGAACACCGTGGGCTCGGATGCGAACACCGTGGGGAACGCGCTCGGGAAGTACATCACCGGGCAGCCGCTCAGCGCCGATCAGGTGACGATCGTCAATCAGGCGATCGCCTTCACGGGCTACCCGCCGGCGAACGGCCCGACCGGCTACCCGCCGAGCTACCGGACGTCGAACGAGCCGCCCGCCACCACACCCCCGACTACGGCGCCGCCCGCCGTGACCGGGCTGAAGGGCGTCGCGTTCTCCGAGCACGTCGACCTGACGTGGAACGCCGTGCCGGACGTCGCCGGCTACATCATCTACGCGGACGGCATCCGGAAGACGAACAACGTGTATCCCAACGAGCACGTCTGGAACCTGAAGCCCAACACCTCGCACCACCTCGAGGTGCAGCCGTTCCGGGTCGTGCAGGGCAAGGAAGTCACCGGCCCCCGTACCGGCATCACGATCAAGACGAAGAAGTAGGAGGGCCCGATGTCCCTGAAAAGCGTCATGCGGCCGGAAGGCTCGCTCATCCTGGGCGCCACCGTCGCCGGGATGGTCTACGCCACCTACCAGCTGGACGTCGGGCCGGTGAGCGGCGCCCAGGCGACGGACGCGAATCACCCCGTGCTGGAGAGCTCGCGGAAGAAGGCGGGCTACACGTCCCTGATCATGGTCGGTGGGCTCGCGCTGCTCGCGAAGGACCCGAACATCGTCATCCTGGGCGGCGCCGCCGTGATCGCCATGGAGGCGCACTACCGGCACGCGATCATGGCGCACCCGGAGACGGGCCAGATGCAGCCCCCGAGCCCGGACGCCTACCAGCCGGCGCAGAACGTCGTGCCGCTCGCGATGCAGGCGCAGACGGGCTGACCCGCCATGCCGGTCAACCTGCCCGCGCTCGCTGCGGTCGCGACCGGCTCCGTCTTCACGTACGCCGGCGTGAAGGGGATCTCGGTCCCGGACGCGCTGCAGAGCATCGTGCAGGGCCACTCCCCCGTGGGCCTGCCGCAGCGCTACGCCGTCGACCCCCCGGTGAGCACCCCGCCGGCGAGCGGCTCCACGGCCGTCGCCGGCGGCACCGCGAGCGGTCAGGCGATCGCGAACGACGCGCTGAAGTACAACGGGACCGGCTACCACTGGGGCGGCCCGGCCGATAAGCCGGGCAACTGGGACTGCAGCAGCTTCGTGAGCTACGTCCTGGGGCACGACCTGGGGCAGCCGATCCCGGGCGGCAACTGGGGCGGCCCGGGGATGCCGCCGCACGCGCACGGCCCGACCACGCACGAGTACGCCTCGTTCGGGCAGTCGATCAGCCGCGCCCAGGTGGCGGCCGGCGACCTGATCGTCTGGCCCGACCACATCGGCATTGCGATCAACAACAGCAGCATGATCAACGCGCGGTCGACGGCGAGCGGGACCGGCATCAGCAGCATCGACGGCACGACCCGCTACTTCCACGGCACGCAACCGGTCTACCGCCGGGTCGGTGGCTGATGGACGGCCCGGGCCTGGCCGCCATCGCCGCCGGGTCGATCGCGACCTACGCGGGCGTGAAGGGGATCAGCATCCCGTCCGCGCTGCAGAGCATCGTGCAGGGCAAGAACCCCGCCGAGCTCCCCCAGGCGTACGCGATCGGCTCGCCCACCACCGCGGCGCCGGCGGGCGGCTCGTCGACGGGCGGCGGCGGCTCGGTCGTCCAGGGCGGCAGCGCACAAGACACCCTGCAGAAGACCGCGGCCACCTTCGGGTGGGGCAGCGGCGAGCAGTGGCAGGCGCTGTCGCAGATCGAGACGCACGAGGCGGGCTGGAACCCGAAGGCGAAGAACCCTTCCTCGGGCGCGCTCGGGCTCGCCCAGGCGCTCGGGCACGGCAACAGCAGGACGGCCGGGACGCTCGGCAACGAGTACGGCGGCGAAGGGCTCAGCGACGCCCAGGCGAAGGCCGCCAACAGCGGCGACGCCGGCGCCCAGGCTCTTTGGATGTGCAACTACATCAAAGGCAGATACGGCGACCCAGTGAAGGCATGGGCTTTCTGGCAGGCTCACAATTGGTACTAAGAGGCGGACATGGCGAATCCCTTCACTGACGGCTATTGGGCCTACAACACCGTCACCGGCGAAATCAAGCACGTCTCATTCTGGGAATGGGAATTCAAGTACTCGCTTCTGACCGGTGTGTGGCTTCCGTACAACACGAAGGAAGAGGCTGAAAAGCAGAAGGCACAGCATCCTCCGAAGAAGCCGAAGACCCCGGTACAGAAGATCATCGGCGGGATTGTCGACCCCGGGACCGGCGTGAAGGAAGCGGGGGACGCGGTCACCAGCGTGACGAACGACGTCCTGAAGCCGCTCTTTCAGGCGAACCTTTGGATTAGGGTCGCCGAAGTGGCCCTAGGAATCATCCTTATCGCGGTCGGCCTGGCCCGCATCACGAACGCGGTTCCGATCGCGACGAAAATCGCCAAGACGGCGGGAATGGTGGCAGCTGTATGAACGAGATCGAGCCTCTGAAAGTTCACCTGACCGGGTCGGATGTCCCGCTGAACAACCAGGGGGACAAGAACCCATGCCGCCGCGGCCTGTCTGTCCGGTCGTTCGTGCTGACCGCCGCGGACCCGGTGCAGCAGATCCTTCCGAACAACCTGAACCGGCTCCACGCCTGGATACGGCCAGAGCAGAACTCGATCTCGATCGCGGGCAGCCAGGCGGACGCGCAAGCCAACGTCAACGGCGCTGCGAAGATCTCCGCGAGCTCGTTCATCCCGCAGTACCTGCCCACGACTGACGAGGTCTGGGCGACCGGCACGACGCTCCCGACCGTGGTGGACGTCATCGCGATCATCGAGGGCCCATGACGTCCGTCCCCCTGAACGAGACGGTTCCGGTCGTCCTGAACGGCGCCGGCGGCGGCACGGCGAAGGTCGGGCCGCTGACGGCCCGGGAGGTCTGGCACCCCTCGAATGCGTCCGTGAAGGTCTCCACGATCACGAACGAGGCGCAATGCCTGATCTACGTCGGAGACTCCCCCACCCAGGCGAATTTCATGGACGGCACCTATTCGGGATCGTCCGGGGATTCGTCCGACCGCGTGGGCGCCACCACAGTACGCGTCGGATGGTACGTGTGGGCCGTCTGGACGGGCGGCGACCCGGGCGCCACAGCCACCCTGACGGTTACCGGAACAAAGGATGTGTGATGAGCGGATTCGCTAACGCCATTCTCGGCGGGGCACAGAAGCTGATTCGTAAGGCGATCGCGTCGCCGAACTATGTCACGTCCACGTCCGGATGGTCGATCAATAAGGACGGCAGCGCCGAATTTAACGACGTGGTCGTCCGTGGTGAGTTCGACGTCGGGACCCTCCTTCAGTACGTGAAGATCTACATTGCGCCGCCACCGATCAACGGACCCGCCATCGTCTTCAATTCGGATAGTGCGACGTTCAGTCAGACGGACGGATTCATTCAGGCCATTGCGGCCGGGCCCGGCGGCGCGTATGGGGCTCTGTTCCTGTCCAGTCCCGAAGCGCCCGGGCAGACAGCCGCACAGATCACCCTGACGTCAGGCGACGGCACCAACCTCCGCATGGCCCAGGTGTCCGGAGACCTGGACGTCAACGGCACGCTGTTCATCGAGCCGACCGCCGGCAACGTCGTCCTGCAGGTGGACGACACGGCGGCCGCGCTCGCCGTGCAGCTGCAGCCGGCCGCCGGAATCCAGCTTCCGCCCGGCGAGTACGCCAAGCGCGGCGCGCTCGCGCTGGTCCCGGCCGCCTCGTTCCAGAACGGCTGGACCAACTACGGGAACGGCTACCAGGCCGCCGGCTACATCGAGTTCTCTGACGGCACGGCCGGGCTTACCGGCGTCGTCACCGGCGGCACCACCACCTCCGGCACCGTCATCTTCGCGCTTCCGGCCAACCTGAAACCGGCCGCTCACCACGTCTGGGACTCGCCCGGTACCGGCGGGCGGCATAGCCAGATCAGCGTGCACAGTGACGGCAACGTGGTCATCCAGACGCCCGATACCGGCACCACCTGGGTATCCCTGGACCCCTGCCGCTGGCCCATCGCCGGTTTCTAGGCACGAGTGGCACGAGTGGCACGAGGGACGGATGTGACATGACCACGATCGATCTGCGCGACTTGGGCGGCGCCCTGATCTACCTCGGGTATCTCGCCGGCGCCCTAGCCGCGATCGGCGTCGTGATGCGCTACGTGGTCCTTCGCTGGGTCGTCCTGCCGCTGAAGACGTGGCTGCGCGAGCAGATCAAGCCGCGGCTCGATGACGTCCATGCGGAGGTCACCCCCAACCACGGGTCCAGCCTGAAGGACGCCGTGACGCGCATCGAGCAGCAGCAACACGAGCTCGCGCAGCGGCTCACCGACCACCTGACGAACCACCCCGGGAGGACCTGACGTGTTCGGAGTCGACTACGCATGGGGCCGCCCGGGAGCGGCCGCGCTGCAGCGCGCCGGCGCGAAGTTCGTCTGCCGCTACCTCTCGCCGGACACCACCGGGAAGAACCTGGACGCCGGCGAGGCGCGCGAGCTCGGCGCGGCCGGGATCGCGATCGTCGTCGTCTGGGAGTCGACCGCGGCCCGTGCCCGGGCCGGACGCGACGCCGGCGCCGTCGACGCGCGTACGGCGGCCGCCCAGGCGGCCGCGTGCGGGATGCCGCCGGACCGGCCGATCTACTTCGCCGTCGACTTCGACGCGGCCCCGGCCGATCAGTCGCCGATCAACGCCTACCTTCGCGGCGCCGCGAGCGTGCTCGGCGTCGCCCGGGTGGGCATCTACGGCGGCTACTGGCCCGTCAGCCGCGCGCTGGACGCCGGGCTCGCCCGCTGGGCCTGGCAGACCTACGCATGGTCAGGCGGCCGCTGGGACGCGCGCGCCCAGCTGCAGCAGTACTCCAATGACCACGTGATCAACGGCGTCGGCGTCGACTACAACCGGTCGACGTCGCCCGACTTCGGGCAGTGGCTCGCCGGGTCGCCGGCGGCCCCGAACTGGACGGAGAACCTCGTGCACTCGCTCCCGATCGTCTCGCCCGGTGCGACCGGCGAAGACGTCCAGTCCGTGCAGGGCCTGTTGGTCGCCCGCAGCCACTCCGAAGTGGTGGTGGACGGCCGGTTCGGCGACGTCACGGAAGCCGCCGTGAAGGCCGTGCAGAAGTGGGGCGGAGTGACCGCGGACGGGATCGTCGGGCCCCAGACCTGGCCAGTGCTGCTGCGCGTCCAGTGATCGACCGGGGTAGAGGTAGCTGTCCCATAAGACACATAAGACGATTTGTGTTGCGATCAACCGCCGGGAGAGGGAGCCTGGGGGGCGGCCCGGGGCTCCCCCCCTGGCCCCCCGGATGACGCTCCGGGACAACTACCCCATGGCGACATGGCCGTCCCGCCCATTTCGGACGTCGGCCTTGTTGGTGGACCGGCTACGGCTGCGCACGCCAAGCCGGGCCCCCTTCAGCGCTAGGGGCTCCGCGGGTTACCGCCTATCTGTTCGCCCCCGGCCGGCCGGGCAGGGCCTTCCGGGGGCACGGTGGAGGCGGGACCAGCACCGTGCAGCAGAACGTGTGTGTGAGAGACCTCCCAGCCTCGCGGGATGTTCTGGCGTGCCTGCACCGGGAATCGAACCCGGGAACGCCATCTCTTCCGACCCCCCGACCGTTCGGAGATGGCGGCTCTACCACTGAGCTATGCAGGCGAAGCGCGGCCGCGCCCCCGTCGCGCGGCCGCGCTGGTCGTGGCCCGCCCGCCCGGGAGGACGGTCCGGGCGGACGGACCACGGGGCGCCGGTGACTCCCCCTCGAAATCACCAGCGCAGAGGTCCCCCAGGGCGGAAAAGGAAGAAAACGCCCCAGGGGACCGGCTCATCGGATCAGACCTCCCACCGGTCGGAGTTCGGGTCGAACCACCAGCCGTACGCGAGGACGTACAGCAGGCCGCCGCGCGGCAGCTGGTAGCGCGGCGGCGCCCAGAACGCGAGCAGCACGAGCACGAGCAACAGCCCGGCGAGGATCAGCAGCGCGCTAAGCAACGGCCGGCCTCCACGGACCCCCGTCGCGCGGGCCCCGATCGTTCCGGCGCTCCTCGCGCTGCTCGCCGCGCTCCAGGCGGCCGCGGCCGACCCGGCGTCCGGCGCGGCGCGGCGCGTGCTTGGCGCGGTGCGCCGGGTCGTGCGGCACGCAGTGCAGCGGCGCGTGCCGCCGCGACCGGGCCCGCACGCACGCGAGCACGATGACCGCGGCCGCGCTGATGACGATCAGCATCAGCGCCGCGCCGATCGACCCGGCCGCGAGCCGCTCGCCGGTCAGCATCCGAGCTCCTCGGCGACATCCGGCGACGGCAGCGAGGTGTAGAGCCTCACGCGCACGTCGTCGTAGGTGAAGCGGATTTCCCGGAAGGTCGAACGGCCGTGTCGGTCGTACTGCGGACGCGGGTTGACGGGCGTGACGCCGAAGTGGTCGGCCCACTCCATGAAGTCAGCCCAGGACGCACGGCACTGCGTGACCGTGTCGCCCCCCAGAATCTGCCCTTCGAGCTCACCGCAATCGGTCCGCTTGATCATCCAGGTCGCCAGCGGAAGATCGGCCTGCACCAGCGACGCGAGCGCGGCCGCCGTCTTCGCCACCTGTGCGCGCGCCCGGTCCCGCATGACTTCCGGCGTGAGCTCGTCGCGATCTGTCATCATGGTCATGCCCTCTCTCCTTCAGGGGGGTTGGAGTCTCTGCACGAGTCGCTGCTCGTCGGGGTGGCACCCCCGGCGAGCAGCGCAGCGAGCTGCCCGTCCAGGCGCCGCGCGTCCTCCATCAGCGACACCACGATCTGCAGGTCCTGCAGCCTCGTGTGCATCGCGCTCTGCGACTCGGCAAGGGTCGCCGCGTGCTCGCCGAACCGCACGACGCTAGCCGAGAGCTCCTTCTGTCGCTGCAGCTGCTCGATGTGCCGCGCGGTGTGGCGCGAGTCGACCGCGCGCAGCCACTGCGCGAGGTAGATCACGGACCCGATCAGCGCCACGTCAACGAGCGCCTGCAGGGCGGCCGCGATCATGATCCGTCCCACGGCGGCGTGTCAGTGGTCTCGAGCGCGGCCGGCTTCTCCTCGAGAGGCGCGGCCGCGGCGGCCGCGGCCGCGCGCACCCGTTCCATGTCCCGTTCTCGCTCGAAGCCGTCGACGCGCCGGGTCAGCCCACCGATGCGGCTCGTCATGTCGCGCAACCGCCGGCGGTTCGCGTCGTACTCGTTGTCCAGCTCCTCGATGGCGTCGCGCAGCACGAGCACGACGCGCGCGAGCGCGATCATGCCGAGAATCGCGGCACCGTCGAAGACCAGCTGGCCCCAGGCCAGGCCGTTCACACTGCCTCCCGTTCCATCGACGCCGGGGGGAAGAACACCAAGACGTCGACGCCGAGCGCCTGGGCGACCCTCGCAATCTCCGTCACGGTGAACGGAACGAGGTCCTCGCCCACGAGGCGCCGGTTCAGCCACATCGGCTGTTCGTCCAGCTGACGCGCCAACCAGCGCTGCGTGCGCTTCTGGCGGCTCAGCTCCACCCGAACGCGGTAGGCGATGAATCGGTCATCCACAACCGTCATCTGCATAACCATGACGGGGAGTATCTAACTCTGAGCGTTACATGCGCAAGCCTCTAGGTGACATTGAGTCCCAAAACTTGTATCGCTGCACGTGATAGCCGTACTCTCAGCCCCATGACGACCGTGCGTGATCAAGTAGCCGAAGAGGTTCGGGCACTCCTGGCCCGACGTCGACTCAGCGCCCGCGCGGCGGCGCAGCAGCTCGGCTGGACGCCGATGTACCTCTCTCGGCGCATGAACGGCTCGGCGCCGTTCAACGTCGATGACCTGGCCGCGCTCGCTCAGCTGCTGAACGTGCCGATCACGGACTTTTTCCCCATGGCCACAACCGGGACTACCGCCGGGTAGCCCATGAAGTTGCCGGAGTCGACGGCGACGGTGCGCTCGCGCGGCAGCATCCCGTCCAGCGCGATCGTCAGCGTGCGCGGGTCGATGCGCGGGCCGCCGCCGGGGTGCTTGTCGTGCTCCTTGTCCTCCTCGTAGGGGACGTCCTGCCAGCGGCCTTCGCGGGCGAGACGCTCGGCGACGTCCGCGGTGCGGTAGCCGGTGGCGGAGTGCCCGCGCGCCTCCAGTTCCGCGGCGGCGGCCCGCGCGGTCTCCCCGACGTCGCCGATGAGGCCGAGGTCGACCCGGTGGTGCGCGCCGAGCGCGCGGGCGTCGACGTCGACCTGCACGACCGTCGCCCCGCGGCCGACGAGCGCGCCGTGGCGGGTCGTCCACATGTTCAGCGAGCAGCCCCACGCGACGAGCAGGTCGGCTCCGGCGATCAGCTCCGCCGCCGCGGGGGTCGCGAAGCCGCCGCTGACGTCCAGGCCGAACGGGTCGCCCGCGAACAGCCCGCGCGCGACGGCGGAGGTGGCGACAAGCGCGCCGCACCGCGCAGCGAGGTCGGCGAGGTCGCGGCCGGCGCCGGCGAGCCGCGCGCCGCGCCCGGCGACGAACACCGGGCGCTCGGCGGCCTGCAGGGCGTCGGCTAGCCGGGCGATCGCGCCCGGCGGCGGCACGGGCAGCGGCGGCACCCGCGACGGGCGGGGACGGTGGCCCGCAGGGGGCCGCGCGTGCGCGTCCGCGGCGGGCAGCTCCGCGCCCTGCACGTCCAGGGGCAGCCCGAGCAGCACCGTGCGGCGCTCGGCGACCGCGGTGCGGCAGGCGCGCGCCACGTCGGCGAGCGCGGTCTGCGGCGAGTGGACCCGCTCCGGGACGGCGCCGACGGACGCCGCGAGCGCGGCCTGGTCGATCCGGAAGTTCGAGCGGACCGCGGACGCGGCCACCTCGCCCGCCAGCACCAGCAGCGGCGTGCGGCTCTTGGCCGCCTCGGCGATGCCGGTGACGGCGTTGGTGAGGCCCGGCCCCTGGTGCACCGACACCACCCCGAGCCCGCCGCTCACCCGCGCGTACGCGTCCGCCATCGTCGCCGCGCCGCCCTCGGTGCGGGCGGCGACGAACCGGGCGCCGTGCGCGGCCAGCGCGTTGGTGACGTGGAAGTTCCCGCTGCCCACCACGCCGAACACGGTCTCGGCGCCGAGCCGCGCGAGGGCCTCCCCCACGGCCTCCGCGACGATCATCGCTCGACCAGGGCCAGCACGCGGGCCGGGCTGCCGGAGCCGCCGACGATCGGCAGCGGCGCGGCGACCAGCACCGCGCCGCGGGCCGGCAGCCGGGCGAGGTTCTGCAGCTGGGTGAGCCCGTACTTGCCCGCGCCGAGGAAGTAGGAGTGGCAGGGGAACGGCGGGTCGAACGCGTGCGCGCCGCCTGCGTCGGTGCCGACCGTCTCGACGCCGAGCCCGAGCAGCGGCGTCTCCTGCGCCAGCCAGCGGGCGCACTCGGGCGAGATGCCCGGCGCGTGCGAGCCGTTCTCGTCGGCGTTGAGGAACGCCTCCGCGTCGCCGGAGCGCGCGTCCCAGCCCGTCCGGTACAGCAGCCAGCCGCCGTCGGGCAGCGGGCCGTGCGCGCGCTCCCACGCGCGGACGTGGTCGATCTGCAGCAGGAAGTCGGGGTCGGCGGCGGCGTGCTCCGAGGTGTCGAGCACGACCGCGGGGGCGACGAGCCGTCCCGCCGGGACCTGCGCGACGTCCTCGCCGCCGCGGCCGGTCGCCCAGTGCACGGGCGCGTCGAAGTGCGTGCCGACGTGCTCGCCGGTCGTGATGTCGTTCCAGTACCAGGCGGGCCCGCGGTCGTCGTACCGGCTGATCTCCCGCAGCGAGAAGGGCACCGTGTTCGCGAACGGCTCGGGCAGCCGCAGGATCGGCGTCCGGTCCGACAGCGGCGCGGTGAGATCGACGATCTCCACCGAGCCGCCGGCGAGGGCGGCGAGGAGCTGGTCGAGGACGGGCATCGTTCCTCCGGGCGGCGCGTACGGGCTGGGGGGTCTCGCGCGGGGTGCTCCGAACGTACCGCAGATGACCCTGTTCGCAGGGTCACCCCGCGCAGGTGCGCCGCCCGGCGGCGGCGCTATCCGATCAGCCCGCCGAGCCGTCCCTCCAGGACGACGAGGAGCTCGGCGAGCGCGCCCGCGAGCGCGTCGCGCCGCTCCTCCGGCAGCCCCGACAGCAGCGCGGACTCGTACCCGACCTGGTCGGGCATGATCCGGTCGATCAGCGCCCGGCCGTCCTCGGTGAGCGCGAGGTGCTGGACGCGGCGGTCCCGCTCGTCGGGGCGCCGCTCGACCAGGCCGCGCTCCTGCAGCCGGCGCACCCGCTTGGTCACCGCGGCGCCGGAGGAGAACGTCTCGCGGGCGAGGCGGGTCGGGGTGACGCCGGGCCCGAGCCGGCGCAGCGCGGTGAGCACGTCGAACTCGGCCCGGACGAGCCCCTCGCGGCTCAGCGGGCCCTCCTCGGCCTGCTGGAGCAGCGCGGCGCAGCGGGTGATGCGCCCGATCACCGCGAGCGGTGCCGTGTCCAGCCCGGGATGGATGGCCCGCCACTGGCGGATCACCTCGGCGACCACGTCCTCCACGCCCGGCTCCCCCTCCGCGTGCCGTCCGGGTGATCGTACGCCCGTCACGCCGCCCGGGACGCGGGGACGCGTCCGGGAGCGAGCGCGGCGAGGGCGCGGTGCCCGTCCCGTTCCGCCCGTTCGACCCGTTCGGCGGGCAGCGCGCCCTGCCACCATTCGCCGGACGCGACGTCGACCGCGTCCCGTACGTCCACCAGCGCGGACGCCAGGCGATCGCGTGCCCGCGCGGCCTCCGGCGGTTCCGGGGCGCCGGCGGCGAGCGCGCGGGCTTCGGCCGTGGCGGCGTCGAGCCGGGCGAGGGCGGCGCCGATCCGGCCGGTGGCGCGGCGGTTGGTGACGAGCGCGCAGCTCAGCAGGCCGGCCGCGACGCCCACGCAGGTGTCCAGCCAGCGTTCGGCCGCGAGCCTCCCGGCGGGCTGGAGCGCGGCGAGCTGGACCATCAGCAGCGCCATCGGCGTCACGAACACGCTGCCCAGCCAGTAGTTGCGGGCCATGGTCGCCTCGGTGCAGAACTGCAGCGCCATCACGGCGGCGACCAGCGCGAGACCGCCGGCGCGGGTCGTCGGGAGCAGCACGGTGAACAGCGCGAGCCCGGCCAGGTTGCCGACGGCGCGCTGCAGGCCGCGGCGCCAGCTCAGGGTGATGTTGGCCTGGAAGACGGCGGCGGCGGTCACGACCGCCCAGTACGGGCGGCCGACGCCGAGCGCCATCGACGTCCAGCCGGCCAGCGCGGCGCCCATGGCGACGCGGGCGGCGACGGGCAGCAGCGGCGAGCCCGGCCGCAGTGCCCGCAGCAGTCCTCGGACACCGCGCGGCGCGGCCGCGGCGCGGTCGGCGGCGATGCCCGCGAGCTCGCCGTCCTCGCCGGGGCGGGCGGGCGGGCGCGGGACGGGCCGGTTGCGCCGCAGGTCGACGGCCCAGCCGGCGAGGCGGTCCGGGTCGTCCGGGGTCCCGGCGACGACGGTCCCGGCGTGCACGAGGAGGCGTTCGAGGCGCCGCCGGTTCGCGGCCCTGGCCGGGGTGCGGGCGCCGGCGCGCAGCAGCGTGTGCCAGGCGGCGTTGATCGCGGCGGCCGCGTCGTGGCGGGCGCGGGCCGCGCCGTCCGGGTCCGCGGCGGCGAGCCTCGACGCCGCCTCCAGGGCCCGGGCCACCGCCGTCCGCTCGGGGCCGTCGGGCCGGACGAGCCCGGGCGCCATGGCGACCAGCCAGGCGACCGCGCCGCCCGCGAGGCCGAGGGCCAGGTGGAACGGGACGTCCGCGAGCCGCGCGCCCGGAACGAACAGGCAGCTCGCCGTGACGAAGGTGAGGATGAGGCCGCCGGGCGGGCCGGTGCGCGCCGCGTCGCAGAGCGTCTTGTGCACGGCGGCGAGCAGCGCGGCGACCGCGACGCGGATCGCCGCCGAATCGGTCGAGGCCGCCGTGACCAGCGCGATCCCGACGCTGGCGAGCATGCCGAGCACCATCACCGCCATGAAGCGGGCGCGGGAGGCGTACGGCTCGCCATGCGAGTAGATCGCGCACAGCGACCCTGCGGAGGTGTAGAGCGCGAGGTCGAGCCGGCCTAGCGCCAGCAGGACCAGCGCCGGCACGCCGAACGCGACCGGCGCGCTCAGCGCGGCCTTGTGCCAGACGTCGGCGGCCTTCCCGATCCTCAGGACGCCGCGCAGCGGAAGCGGCCGGATCCGGACGGCCGGGGCGCCGATGCTCTGCTCGCTCACCCCTAAAGCTTAACAAGTAATTTACTCGTGAAATATATGGGCGGGGTGTGCTTCCCGCCACGTCCCGCCGGGCCCCGCTAGCCCTTCAGCCAGGGATAACGGGCCGTGTCGCCGCCCGCGTAGTCCGGATCCAGGTAGATGAACACCCGCTGGATCTTCCAGTCGCGGATCTCGAACACGTCGCACCACCGGCCCGCACCCCACTCGGGCACGCCCGCCCGCCACGGCCCGTCCCGGTGCTCGCCGTGGCTCGTGCCCTCGACCACCAGCGTGTCCCCGCCCGAGAACACCCAGTTGAAGGCGGCGTAGTGGTGCTCGATCGCCTTGATCGTCGCACCGACGTCGCCGAACAGCCGTCCGATCGCCTCCTTGCCGGTCGCGAGGCCCCACTTCGGGAAGTAGACCTGCGCGTCGTCGGCGAACAGGTCCAGCAGCGGCGCGCCGTCGGACGTCACCCCGCCGTTGTCGAACCCCTTGAGGTACTCCAGCGCGACCGACTTGCGCTGCTCGTCCGTCATCGTCTGCCTGCTGACCGCCAACCGCCTCACCCGTCCCGTGCGCAGAGGGAGCCGCCCCGCAGACCGTACCCCGGCGGGTGTCCCGCCGTTAGCCCCCGATCGCTCCCGCCGGCCCGGGCGACGCGACGCGCGGGGTCCCGGCGGAACAATCCTGACGCGTCAGAGGTTAGGGTTACCTAATTACAACTGATCCATTTCGGCGGAGGTCCGCATGGCCACGGAACCGGTACGCAAGGGGCGCAGGCTCAACCGGGGGACGGTGCTGCGCACCGAGCGCCTCACCCCGCACATGATCCGCGTGGTGCTCGGCGGCGAGGGCCTCGCCGGCTTCGGCGCCGGCGCGTTCACCGACCATTACGTGAAGCTGCTGTTCCCGCAGCCGGGCGTGGAGTACCCCGAGCCGTTCGACATGGAGAAGGTCCGCGCCGAGATGCCGCGCGACCAGTGGCCGAGCGTGCGGACCTACACCGTCCGCGCCTGGGACCCCGACGCGGTCGAGCTGACGATCGACTTCGTCCACCACGGCGACAAGGGCATCGCCGGGCCGTGGGCGGCGAGCGTCCGGCCGGGCGAGGAGATCTTCTTCAACGGCCCCGGCGGCGCGTACGCGCCCAGCGCCGACGCGGGATGGCACCTCCTCGTCGGCGACGAGAGCGCGCTCCCCGCGATCGCCGCGTCCCTCGAGCGGATCCCCGCCGGCGCCCCCGCCCGCGTGTTCATCGAGGTCGCGGGCCCCGAGGAGGAGCAGGACCTGCGCGCCCCCGCCGGCACCGAGCTCGTCTGGCTGCACCGCGACGGCGGCCAGGTCGGCGACCTGCTCGTCGAGGCCGTCCAGAAGCTCGACTTCCCCGAGGGGGACGTGCACGCGTTCGTGCACGGCGAGGCCAACTTCGTCAAGTCGCTCCGCCGCCACCTGCGCGTCGACCGCGGCCTGCCGATGGAGCGGCTGTCGATCTCCGGCTACTGGCGCCGCGGCCGCGACGAGGACGGCTGGCAGTCGAGCAAGCGCGACTGGAACCGCGAGGTCGAGGAGGAAGAGGCGCGCGCCCTCTCCTAACGGCGACCTCCGCTCGCCAGCGCTCGCTGCGCTCGCCGGGCATGGGCCCGCCCACGTACACGGGCGACCTCCGCTCGCCGACGCTCGGGTCAGGCGGTGGCTTGGGTCTGGTCGTCGAGGTCGGGGCCGTCGTCGTCGGCGAAGCCGGGGAGCCAGCGCTCGGCCTCCGCGCGGTAGTCGCCCTCCGCCTCCAGCTGGCAGAGCACTCCGCCGCCGCCCGCCAGGGCACGGCTCACCGCCAGGTACTGCGGCGGCAGCCGGAACTGGCGGGCGAGCGCGCCCGGCCGCATGTCGGAGGCGAGGCCGAGGCCGCGGGACGTCTGCTCGCGCATCCATTCGCGGGTGTAGCGGAACCGGTCGACGGCGAACGGCGCGGCGTGCGGGGTGACGAGCGCGGCGACCTCGTCGGGGTCCACCTCCGCGTCGGGCGCGAGGAAGCCCTCCTCCCACAGCGCGTCGACGATCGCGTCGGGGTCGCCGAGCGTGCCGATGCGCAGCAGCCGGCCGATCGACCACTGCAGCTCGTCGGGGACGTGCGCGGCGCCGCCGAAGTCCATGACGCCGAGGCGCCCGTCGTCCAGCAGCCGGAAGTTGCCGGGGTGCGGGTCGATGTGGATCATCTCGCAGCGGGACGGGCCGGACAGCAGGAAGCGGAACAGCAGCAGGCCCGCCCGGTCCCGCTCCTCCCGGCTCCCCTCGGCGATGACCTTGGCCAGCGGCGTGCCGTCCAGCCACTCGGTGACCAGCACGTTCCCGGACTGCGCGACGACCGCCGGGACGACGAAGTCGGGGTCGCCGGCGTAGGCGTCGTGGAAGGCGGTCTGGGCACGGGCCTCGTCGACGTAGTCGAGCTCCTTCTGCAGCCGCCGCTTCAGGTCGGCGACGACCGGCTTGACCTCGACGCCGGGGAACAGCGGCGTGATCACGCGGCTCAGCCGGGAGATCTGGTTGAAGTCGCTCATCAGCGCGTCGGCGGCGCCCGGGTACTGGACCTTGACCGCGACGGTCCGCCCGTCGTGCCAGACGGCCTTGTGCACCTGGCCGATGGACGCGGCGGCGGCGGGCCGGTCGTCGAACTCGGCGAACCGGTCGCGCCAGTCCGCGCCGAGCCCTTCGGCGAGGACCTTGTGCGTGGTGGCGGCGGGCATCGGCGGCGCGGCCTCCTGGAGCCGGGTGAGGCTCGCGCGGAACGGCGCGGCGACCTCCTCGGGCAGCCCCGCCTCGAAGATCGACAGGAGCTGCCCGACCTTCATCGCGCCGCCCTTGAGCTCGCCGAGCACGGAGAACAGCTGCTCGGCGGTGCGGCGCTGGACCTCCAGCGCGACGGCCTCGGCGGGCCGGCCGATGGTGCGCTTGCCGAAGCCGAGAGCGGTGCGCCCGGCGAAGCCGAGCGGGAGCGTCGCCAGTTTCGCGGTGCGCGTCACCGCGCGGCGGGGGATGTCAGTCACGGCCCGGCCGTCCCTCGTTCGACAGTGCGTCCAATGATCTCCAGCCTCTCATGGCGGGCGAATGCCACGAAATAGTCATTCCCGCTAAAAACTTCAGCGCTCAGACGGGCTCGGAGATTCCCTCGCCGTCCCGCGGCCGGTGTCCCGCGCCGGCGGGCGCGTCGTGCCGGCAGGGCCGCAGCAGCAGCTCCACGACCTCGAGGGCCTGCTCGATCTCCGGCCGGTTCCCGCCCAGGTAGTGCGCGTACATGAACGAGTCGGCGATGCGGACGACGGCCTGGGCGAGCGTCCGGGTCGGCAGCGGCACCGCCAGCGCGCCGCGGTCGATCTCCCGCTGCAGCTCGAGGGTCAGCAGCTCGGTCGCGCGGTCCTCGATGGTGCCGGGCATCGTCGCGAGCCGGATGAACAGCCGGGGCTCGCGCTCGGTGAACGCCTTGAGCGGCGCGGCGTCCACCACCGCCCGCATGAACCGGTCCAGCACCGTGAGGATCCGCTCCGGGCCGGTGCCGCGCACGCCGCGCGCGGCGACCCGGTACGTGCGCTCGGTCATCTCCGCCAGGACGGTGCCGAGCAGCTGCTCGCGGCTGCCGACCCACCGGTAGAGGGTGGCGCGGCCGACGCCCAGCTCGGCGGCCAGCGCGGACATGTCGATCGGCTCGCCCCGCAGGTAGTGCGCGGACGCCGCGGCGAGCGCGGCCTCGGGCCCGGCCGGGCGGCGCGCGGGCGCCGGGGCGGAGGACGGGCCGGGAGGCCCGCTCGGGGGAACAGAGCTGCCGCTCATCCGCCCAGCATGACACAGCGGGAAGGATGCGCCGCCAGGCGAGCGGAGCCGGATCGGGACGCCGGTCAGGCGCCCGCGACGCGGTCGATCAGCGCGGCGAGCAGCGCCGTGCGCGGGACGACGGAAGCGAGGTCGAGCCACTCCCCCGGCGCGTGGTCGCAGCCGCCCACGGGCCCGAGGCCGTCCAGGGCGGGCACGCCGAGCGCGGCGATCAGGTTGGCGTCGGCGCCGCCGCCGGTGGCCGCGTCCCGGACCGGGACGCCGACCGTCCGCCCCGCCAGGACGGCCTCGGCGGCGAGGCGGGCGGTGGCCTCGCCGCGCTCCCACGGCGGCATCGGGGCGTGCTCGGTGACCTCTGCGGTAACGCCGTCCACGCCGTGGTCCAGGGCGAGGCGGCGGATGTCGGCGATCACCGCGTCGAACGCCGCGGCCCGGTCGCCCCGCACGTCCACCACCAGCCGCCCGGAGGCGGCCACCACGTTCGGCGCGGACCCGGCGGCCAGCACGCCGACGTTGACGGCGACGCCGGGACGGGTGCCGTTCAGCGCCTGGCACGCGACGGTCAGCCGCGCCGCGGCGAGCGCGGCGTTCGCCCCGCGTTCCGGCTCGATGCCGGCGTGCGCGGCCCGCCCCCGCAGCGTGATCTCGAGGTCGGTGACGCCGCTGCGCGCGGACACGAGGTCGCCGTTCTCGCGGGCGCCCTCCAGGCACAGGGCCGCGGCGGCGCCGCGCGCCTCCCGTTCCAGGACGGCCCGGCCGAGCGGGGAGCCGGTCTCCTCGTCGGGCGAGCAGACCAGGACGATCTCCCCGTACCGTTCGGCGCCGAGCGCGATCAGCGTCTCGACCGCGGCGATCCCGGCGAGGAGGCCGCCCTTGTCGTCGCAGACGCCGGGGCCGTGCGCGCGGCCGAGCGCCGCGTCGACGCGGAAGGGCCGCTCGGCGGCCGTCCCGGCGGGGAACACGGTGTCGAGGTGGCCGGCCAGGACGATCCTGGCGCGGCCGGTGCCGCGGCGGCGGGCGACGACGGCGGTCCGGCCGTCCGGCAGCGGGTGCTCCTCGGGGTCCAGCCCGGACTCGCGGGCGTACCCGGCGACGAGGCGGGCGACCCGGTTCACGCCCGGGACGTCGGCGGTGCCGCTGTCCGCGGCGACCAGCGCGGCCAGCCGCGCCAGGTAGCGGTCGCGGCCCGTCCCGGCCGCCGCCAGCAGCGCGTTCCCGTCGATCGCGGCCGTTCCCATGACACCTCGCGAACGAGAGACTACCCGGAGTGATCAAGGGTAGTCGGTAGGTGTGAAAGAGAGAAGCGGGGACGCCGGACGCAAGGGCCGGCTGCTGATCATTGGCGGGGCGGAGAACCGGACCTGCGGCTCCGGGCCCCTGGAGACGTTCGTCGAGCTGGCCGGCGCGGAGGACGCGCGGATCGTCGTCGTGACGACCGCGACGGAGGTCCCCGAGGAGGTCGCCGAGGAGTACACCGCGGTGTTCGGACGGCTCGGGGTGCCGTCGGTGCGGGAGCTGCGGCTGCTCGGCCGCGCCGCCGCCGACGACGCCGCGACGCTGCGCGCGCTGGACGCGGCGACCGGGGTACTGTTCAGCGGCGGCGACCAGTCGCGGATCCGGACGCTGGTCGGGTCGCGGACCAACGAGCTGCTCAAGCGCCGGCTGAAGCAGGAGGGCCTGGTGATCGCCGGGACGAGCGCCGGCGCGACCGCGATGGGCCACTGGATGATCCTCGGCGGCCACGGCCACGAGGTCGCGGCGTCCAGCGTGAAGGTGGGACCGGGCCTGGCATTGCTGGACAACGTGCTGATCGACATGCATTTCAACGAGCGGGGGCGGCTGCCGAGGCTGCTCAGCGGCATCGCGCTGGACACCCGGCTGCTGGGCGTCGGGATCGACGAGGACACCGCGATCGTGGTGGGCGACGGGCAGTTCCAGGTGGTCGGGACCGGGGTGGTGACGGTCGTGGACGCGGGCCAGTCGACGGTCGCCTACGCCGCGTCCGACGACGAGCCGATGGCGATGTTCGACGTGTCCCTGCACCTGCTGCCCGCCGGCTGCTGTTTCCAGATGCACGATCGGCTGCCGGCGATCGGCACGATGCGCGGGCCCGGGGAGGAATAGCCGTGCGGTTGGACCATGTGCGCCGCCTCGGCGGCCCGAACGTCTATCTGAACCGTCCCGTCGCCGTCGCGCGGCTGGACCTGCAGGGCCTGACCGGGCACGAGACGACCGACCATCCCGGTTTCGCGGAGCGGCTGGTGGCGGCGCTGCCGGGGCTGCGCTCGCACCACTGCTCGGCGGGCCGGCCGGGCGGGCTGCTCGAGGCGATGGCCCGCGGCACCTATTTCGGCCATGTCACCGAGCACGTGACGCTGGAGCTGTCCGGCCTGATCGGCCGGGAGGTCTATTTCGGCCGGACGGTCCGCGCGGGCGGCCCCGGCGACTACGAGCTGATCCTCGAATGCCCGCGGGACGAGCCGCCGGGCGGGGACGTGGTGGAACGGCTGATCGAGCTGGCGGTGCGGACGGTGACCGCGGCGCTGGCCGGGACGGTGCCGGATCCCGCGGCGGACCTCGCCCCGATCGCGGCGGCGTACGAGGAGAGCAGGCTCGGGGTGAGCACCGCCGCGCTGGCGCGCGCCGCCCGCGAGCGGGACGTGCCGGTCCGCCGCGTCGGCGATCTGAACCTGCTGCGGCTCGGGTACGGGCGGCACCACCGGATGGTGTGGGCCGCGATGACCGACGGCACGTCCGCGATCGGGATGGAGATCGCGGCGGACAAGCGGCTGGCGCACAAGGTGCTGGCGGACGCGGGCGTCCCGGTCCCGGAGGGCCGGGTGGCGCAGTCGCCGGCGGAGGCGCTCCAGGCGCTGCGGGAGATCGGCGCCCCCGTGGTGGTCAAGCCGCTGTCGGGGCATCAGGGCGAGGGCGTGCACATCGAGCTGTCGGAGCCGCCGGAGGTCGTGGCGGCGTTCACGTCGGCGGCGGGCGAGGAGGGCCGCGCCGACGCGTGCGGGGTGCTCGTCGAGTCCTACATCCCGGGCCGCGACTACCGGGTGCTGGTGGTCGGCGGGCGGGTCGCGGCGGCGGCCGAGCTGACCGCCGCGCGGATCACCGGGGACGGGACGTCCACGGTCGCGGAGCTGGTGGAGCGGGTCAACGCCGACCCGGCGCGCGGCGAGGGCCACGACCGCCCGCTGACCCGGCTCGCGCTCGGCGCGACCGAGCTGGCGCTGCTGGCCCGGCAGGGCCACGGCCCGGACTCGGTGCCGGCGGACGGCGAGACGGTCCGGCTGCGCCGCAACGCGAACCTGTCCACCGGCGGGACGAGCCGGGACGTCACCGGCGACGTGCATCCCGAGGTCGCCGCGATGTGCGTGCGGGCCGCCGCGACCGTCGGGATGGACGTGTGCGGCATCGACCTGCGGCTGCCCGACATCGGCTCGCCGCTGCCCGCCGAGCGCGGCGCCGCCGGGATCCTGGAGGTGAACGCCGCGCCGGGGCTGCGCATGCACCTGGCCCCGTACGAGGGCGAGCCCCGCGACGTGGCGGGCGGCATCGTCGACCTGATGTACCCGCCGGGGACGCCGTCGCGGGTCCCGGTCGTGTCGGTGACCGGCACCAACGGCAAGACCACCACGGTCCGGATGATCGCGCACATGCTGGAGCTGGACGGCGTCCGCACCGGCATGACGAGCACCGAGGGCGTGTACGTGGGCGGCCGGCTCGTGCACCGGTCGGACGCGTCCGGGCCGCGGTCGGCGGAGATGGTGCTGGGCGACCGGTCGGTGGAGGCGGCGGTGCTGGAGACGGCGCGCGGCGGGATCGTCCGGCGCGGCCTCGGCTACGACCGCGCCGACGTCGCGGTCGTCACCAACATCACCCGCGACCACCTCGGCATGGACGACACCGAGTCGCTGGACGACCTGACCGACATCAAGGCGCTCGTCGCCGAGCAGATCCGCCGCGGCGGCCGGCTGGTGCTGAACGCCGAGGACGGGCCGTCGGCGGGGCTGGCCGGGCGTCCCGCGGTGCGGCGCCGGGAACCGGAGCTGTGCTACTTCGCGATGTCGGCGGACGCGCCGGTGCTCGTCCGGCATCTGGAGGGCGGCGGCACCGGGTACTGCGTCGAGGACGGCTGGCTGACGGAGGCGCACGGCGGGCGCCGCACGCGGGTGCTGCCGGTGGAGGAGGTCGCGGGCGCGTTCGGCGGCCGTGCCGGGCACGTCGTCGCGAACGCGCTGGCCGCGCTGGCGGCCGCCCGGGCGCTGGGCGTGCCGGTGGACGTCGCCGCCGAGGCGCTGCGCACCTTCGAGCCGCACACCCGCAATCCGGGGCGCGGCTGCGTGTACCAGGTCGGCGACAACCCGGTGCTGGTGGACTACGCGCACAACCCGGCGGCGGTCGCCGCGGTCGGCGCGTTCGTGGGGGCGCGCTGGGGCGCGGGCGGCGTCGCGGCCGTGACGCTGCCCGGCGACCGGTCCGACGAGCTCGTCGCCGAGACGGCCCAGGCCGTGGCGGGCGCGTTCGGGCGCGTCGTCGTCTACGAGGACGAGGACCTGCGGGGCCGCCGCTCCGGCGAGATGACCCGGCTGATCGTCCAGGGGCTGCGGGAGGGCCGCCCGGACGTGCTGCACCACCCGGCGGGCGACCTCAAGGGGGCGCTGACCTCCGCCCTGGACATGGCCGGGCCCGGCGAGCCGGTGCTGCTGCTGTACGAGAAGCTGGAGCCGGTCGTCGAGCTGCTCGAGACCCTCGGCGCCGAGCCCGCGGCGCCCTGACCAGGACGTCTCGGCACTAGGACGTCTCGGGGCTAGGACGTCTCCGGGACGGGAGGCCGCAGCAGTAGGACGGCGACGGCCAGCAGCGCCAGCACGACGATCCCGTCCATCCAGTAGTGGTTGGCGGTGCTGACGACGACGGCGACGGTCGCGATCGGGTGCAGCAGCCACAGCCACCGCCAGCGCGTCCGGCACGTGACGATGAGCCCGATCGCGATGATCGCGGCCCAGCCGATGTGCAGCGACGGCATCGCCGCGTACTGGTTGGCCATCGTGTCGTGCTGCGGCGACCCGTACACCGAGGGGCCGAAGCGGGCGGCGGTGTCGATCAGGCCGGTGGCGGGGAGCATCCGGGGCGGCGCCAGCGGGACGAGCAGGTGCAGCGCGAGCGCCCCGGCGGTCAGCGCGACCAGCACCCGGCGGATCCACCGGTAGTGCGCGGGCCTGCGCAGGTAGATCCAGACCAGGAACAGCGCCATCGCCGGGAAGTGGACGTAGGCGTAGTAGCAGTTGGCCACGTGTATCAGGAACTGGCTGTGCAGCAGCCCGTGCTGGAGGTGCAGCTCGCTCGGCAGGTCGAGGGCCCGCT
The DNA here is from genome assembly GCF_040651755.1 of Actinomadura sp. NPDC048394. Classification (NCBI taxonomy): domain Bacteria; kingdom Bacillati; phylum Actinomycetota; class Actinomycetes; order Streptosporangiales; family Thermomonosporaceae; genus Actinomadura; species Actinomadura sp. NPDC048394. The sequence continues at coordinate 76,050 of NZ_JBEZJL010000051.1, forward strand.
CGATGTCCCAGATCCGGTGCGCGTTGCCGAACGCCTCGCTCACCCGGTCGTTGGCCAGCAGCCGCCCGAGCTTGTAGACGGTGAACAGCACCGCGATCAGCAGCAGCTCGCGGACCGCCCGCGGCCGCCCGCCCGGCCGTCCGCCGCCCTGGCCCCCCGGTCTGCGCAGCCGCGCGAACGACGAGACCGGCCGGGACGGCTGTTCGAGGAGGCTCATGTGCGGTCCTTCGACGGGCGGGTCCGCCGCGCTCGGCCGAGGCGGCGGCTGCTGGGGCGGGCTTCTGCAAGGCCTCCGCGACCGGGTCGAGCAGGGCGGGAGCGCCCTTGCGGAGCTGATGC